>JANXWR010000151.1 GCA_025351025.1 Burkholderiales bacterium
GCCAGGATCCGGACATCATCATGGTCGGCGAGATTCGCGACCTCGAAACCGCCGACATCGCGATGAAGGCGGCCCAGACCGGCCACATGGTGATGTCGACGCTGCACACCAACGATGCGCCGACGACCCTGACCCGGCTCGCCAACATGGGCGTGGCCGCCTTCAACATCGCCGCAAGCGTGTTGCTCATCACGGCGCAGCGTCTGGCGAGAAAGCTCTGCGAGAACTGCAAGGCGCCAGCCGACTATCCTCGCGACGCAATGCTCAAGGCCGGGTTCAAGGCAGAAGACCTGGACGGCAACTGGAAGCCGTTTCGCGCGGTCGGATGCTCAATGTGCAACAACGGTTACAAGGGTCGCGTCGGCATTTACCAGGTGATGCCGATCAGCGAAGAGATCCAGCGGATCATTCTCGCCAACGGCAACGCGACCGAAATCGCGGCAGTGGCGCAGCGTGAAGGGGTTCGCGATCTGCGCCAGTCGGGCCTGCTCAAGGTCCGCTCTGGCATGACGACACTCGAAGAGCTGATCTCGGTCACGAACGAGTAGCGGCGACAATCGGAACGCGGTAAGGGGTCTCGGAGACGATATGGCAACGGCACTGGCTGCAAAGCGGATCAAGGACATCGTCTTCGAGTGGGAAGGCAAGGACAAGAACGGCAAGTCCGTGCGCGGCGAGATGCGCGCCGGCGGCGAAGCCATGGTGAGCGCCAGCCTGCGCCGCCAGGGCGTGATGGTCAACAAGGTGAAGAAGCGCCGCATGAGCGGCGGCAGGTCCATCAAGCAGAAGGACATCGCCATCTTCACGCGCCAGCTGTCGACCATGATGCGCGCCGGCGTGCCGCTGATCCAGTCCTTCGACATCGTCGCCCGCGGCAGCACGAACGCGCGCATGACGCGCCTGCTCACCGACATCCGTTCAGACGTCGAGACCGGCACCAGCCTGTCGGCCGCGTTCAGAAAGCACCCGCTCTACTTCGACGCCCTCTACTGCAACCTGGTCGAAGCCGGTGAAGCGGGCGGTATCCTGGAAACCCTGCTCGATCGACTCGCCGTCTACCAGGAAAAGACGATGGCGATCAAGAACAAGATCAAGTCGGCGTTGATCTACCCGATCGCGGTGATCACGGTCGCCTTCGTCGTGCTCGCGGTGATCATGATCTTCGTCATTCCGGCGTTCGAGGACGTGTTCCGAAACTTCGGCGCCGAGCTGCCGGCGCCGACGATGTTCGTCATCGGCATGTCGAAGATCTTCGTCAAGTACTGGTACCTGATTTTCGGCCTCGGCGGCGGCGGCATCTACTTCTTCATGCAGTCCTGGAAGCGCTCGGTCAAGATGCAGAAGTACATGGACCGCGTGCTGTTGCGCGTGCCGGTCTTCGGCGACCTCGTCAACAAGTCGTCTATCGCGCGCTGGACGCGCACCCTGTCGACGATGTTCGCGGCCGGCGTGCCTCTCGTCGAGGCGCTCGACTCGGTCGGCGGCGCTTCGGGCAACGCCGTCTTCGCCGAGGCGACCGAGAAGATCCAGAAGGACGTCTCCACCGGCTCAGCGCTGACGACCTCGATGCAGGCGACCGGCGTGTTCCCGGTGATGGTGCTGCAGATGTGCGCGATCGGCGAGGAATCGGGCTCGCTCGACGCGATGCTCGGCAAGGCCGCCGAGTTCTACGAGGACGAAGTCGACGAGGCCGTGAAAGGCCTGTCGAGCCTGATGGAGCCCTTCATCATCGTCATCCTCGGTACGCTGATCGGCGGCATCGTCGTCTCGATGTACCTGCCGATCTTCAAGCTGGGCGCGGTGGTCTGACGGCGCCTTTCGACCCCGGCGCCCGCTGACACCGGCGGGCCGCCCACAGCGCCAACGGGCCCTCGATGCCGCCGAACGAGATACTGTTTTCGCCCTGGATGTTGGCCGTTCTCGGCCTTTGCATCGGCAGCTTTCTCAACGTCGTCATTCACCGTCTCCCGCTCATGCTGGAGCGCGACTGGAAGCTGGAAAGCGCCGAGCTGCTCGGCGTCGAGCTTGCACCGTCACCGCCGCTCACCCTGTCCACGCCGCGCTCGCGTTGCCCTTCCTGCGGCCACGCCATCGCCTGGTACGAGAACATCCCGCTGGCAAGCTGGCTCTGGCTGCGCGGCCGTTGCTCGGCCTGCCGGACCGCGATTTCGGCCCGCTATCCGATCATCGAGATCTCGACTGGCGCGCTCTTCGCGCTGGTCGGCTGGCACTTCGGCGCGCAGCCCGCCGCGCTGCTCGGCTGCGGCCTCGTCGCCACGCTCGTTGCCCTGACCTTCATCGACCTCGACACGCAGCTCCTGCCCGACATCCTGACCCTGCCGTTGATGTGGGCCGGCATCATCGCCGCGGCGCGCGGCTGGATCCCGGTCACGCTCGGCGCATCGGTCGGCGGCGCCGTGATCGGCTACCTGTCGCTCTGGTTCGTGGCGCATGCCTTTCGCATCCTTCGCGGCAAGGAAGGCATGGGCGGCGGCGACTTCAAGCTGCTCGCGGCGCTCGGCGCCTGGATGGGCTGGACGATGATTCCGCTGATCGTCCTGCTGTCGTCGGCGGTCGGCGCCCTGGTCGGCATCGCCCTGATCGTATTCCGCAGCCATGGCCGCGACGTACCGATCCCGTTCGGACCTTACCTCGCCGGCGGCGGCATCGCCGCGCTCTTCTTCGGCGATCAGCTGATGCGACTGTGGCTGCCGCGGCTCTGAAGCTTCGCATCGGCCTCACCGGCGGCATCGGCAGCGGCAAGAGCACGGTCGCCGCCCGACTGGTCGAGCGCGGTGCCGAGCTGATCGACACCGACGCGATCGCGCGCACGCTGACGCTCCCGAGCGGCGCCGCCATCGGCACGATCCGCGACGCATTCGGAGCGGCCTTCATCTCCGCCGACGGCGCCCTCGATCGCGCCCGCATGCGCGAAGTCGCGTTCGCCGACGCCGGCGCGCGGCGCCGTCTCGAAGCCATTCTTCATCCCCTCATCGGCGCCGAGGTCGAACGTCGCGCCGCCGCATCGAGCGCAGCACTGACGGTCCTCGACATCCCCCTGCTCGTCGAATCGGGACGCTGGCGCGGCCGCGTCGATCGCGTCTGGCTCGTCGATTGCGCAGAGAGCCTTCAGATCGCTCGCGTCATGGCGCGATCGGGATGGACCGAGAGCGCGGTGCGTGCCGTGCTGTCGCAGCAGGCGACGCGGGTGGCGCGACGCGCCGCGGCCGATGCCGTCATCGACAACGAAGGCATCGGTCTCGAGCAGCTGGGCCGCGAAGTCGACGCGCTCTGGCAGCAGACGACCGCCGCCTGAAACCCCGCACGAGCCTGAGGCAACGAATCGCTGTGAAACAATCGACGCGAACCGCGTTGCCCGGGCCAGGGCTGCGGTGTCCGCGCTGACCGATCTCGATCCGACCTCGCCTTGATCCTCTACGAGTACCCGTTCAACGAGAGCATCCGCACCATGCTGCGGCTCGAGCATCTGTTCGATCGCCTCGGCCAGCTCATCGAGCGCGACGCCCCGGTCGATCACCACCACGCCCTGGCGACGATTTTCGAGATCATGGACGTCGGCTCGCGCGCCGACCTGAAGTCCGATCTGCTGAAAGAGCTCGACAAGCATCGCCAGCAGCTCGCCTCCTACCGCGGCAATCCGTCGATCTCGGAGCGCGTGCTCGACGAGACGATTGGCCGCATCGACGGCGCCTTCGGCCGGCTCAACCAGGTGTCGGGCAAGGCCGGCGCCGCGCTGGCCAGCAACGAATGGCTGATGAGCATTCGCAGCCGCATCAACATTCCGGGCGGCACCTGCGAATTCGACCTGCCGGCCTACTACGCATGGCAGCAGCTGCCCGCCAACCGGCGCCGCACCGACCTCTTGCAGTGGGTCGCCACCTTGATGCCGCTGGCCGAAGCCTTGCAGGTCCTGCTCGGCCTGTTGCGCGACTCCGGCGCGCCGCACAAGGTGATGGCGATCGGTGGCCAATACTCGCAAAGCCTGGCCGCCGGCCGTGTCTTTCAGCTGATGCGCGTGCGCCTCGAGGCCGGCGCCGAGCTGGTTCCCGAAATCAGCGGGCACCGCCTCATGGTCCAGGTGCGGCTGATGCGCCAGGAGCCCGACGGGCGACTCCGCCCGGCCACAGGCGACACGGGCTTCGAGCTCACCCTCTGTGCCTGAGAGGCAATCGATGGGCGAGCCGCGCCGCGATGACCCGCCGCTGATGCGACGCGTCGTCCGCTGTCCCGGTTGCGGCGGCGACAGCGTCTACGCGGCATCGAATCGATCGCGGCCGTTCTGCAGCGAGCGCTGTCGCAACGCCGACCTCGGCGCCTGGGCGTCGGAGGGCTATCGCGTGCCGACGCGGCCTGCGCCGGAGGACGGCGAAGAAGGCGAGCTGCCGACGGCCGGCTGAGCGACGGCGCGAGAAGAAGCGCTCAGCCCTCCAGCGATTTCAGCAGCTCGGCCAGGTCGGGATCCATCTCCTCGTCGGAGGCCATCGGCGCCTCGGCCACGGGCGCGTCTTCGCTCGGCACCGGCGTGCCGCTGCCATCGTCGCCCAGGCTGGCGAGCAGATCGTCGAGGCTCTGGTCGCCGGCGCTGTCGGAGCTCGAGCTGCCTGCGTCGGCATCGCTGCTCGATGCGTCGCTCGTGACCGCGTCGGCATCCTCATCGGCGGGCGCCGCCTTGGCCTTTGCCTTGGCCGGCTTCGCTTCCCTCTCGGGATCGGGCATCTTGCCTTGCACCGACGTCGTGAACGACATCCGCTGCGCCGGCTTGGCCAGGCCCGGCAGGGCGATCGAATCGCCGTTCACGGTGTCGAGCCCGGCGATGCGCAGCTCGGGCTGGCCCTTGTGCGCCATCAGCGCGTCGATGCCGACGCGGCGCAGCATCTCGGCGGCGGCGAGGTTGACGAGGCGCTCCGTCGTCGGCAGCGCGACCTGGTCGCCGTCGCCGTCGACGACGTAGTGAAAAGGCAGATCGCCGATCGACAGCGTGTTGCCGGTCGGTGCCGCGAGCACCGACGCGGCGAGCAGCGCCGGATGGCCCCAGAGCATGCCGCGCAGGCCCTCTTCCGGCGTGAACTCCTCGAACGCGAACGCGCTGATCGGGTCGCTCTTCTTGCCGTAGGGGTGACGCAGCATGAAGCGCGGCGAAAGCAGGGCGAGGTACGAGGCTTCGGGCAGCGCGCGCAAGGCCTCGAGGGCCTGCGCCATCAGCGGATGCGGCGGGTTGCGGCGATCCGTGAACGCATCGCTGCTGATCGAGGTGACGAAGGGCGCCCCCGCAGCTTTCGCGATCCTGGCCATGCGGCCGAGCAGCTCGGCGTGCGGCGGCGTCGGCTCGAACTGGTAGAGGCCGAGCACGAGCGAGACGCCGCCGCTCTTGTCCTGCGAGGGCTTGTCGACGAGCATCGAATAGATGCCGGTTTCGGTGAGGTCGCTCGATGCGCTCAAGTCGGCGGCGAACTCCTCGGCCGAGACGTCGATCAGCAGGACCTGCAGCGAAGGGCCGGTCTCGACGCGCCTGAGCAGCATGTCCATGCCGCGCCAGAGCGCCTCGAGGTTCTGGAACTCGCTTTGATGCAGCACCGTGCGCATCGCGTCGGAAAGCGCGTTGTCGACGGTGGCGACCAGCGCATCGCGCTTCGGATCGGGCGCCTTGGTGACGAAGGGGCCGAGGATGCGCTTGAGCAAGGCGTCGACCGGCGCGTCGACGTTGACCTCGGGCGCGATGCCGACCAGGCGTGCGAAGTCGGACAGCTTGGCGTCCGCCGCGGGGGCGCCGCTCTTCGACCGGCGCCGGCCGCTGCGCGAGGCGCGCCGCTGCGGGCCGCCGTACATCGCCTGCACCTCGGACGCTGCCTTCGCGAAGGTCGCGGTGTTGTTGAGGCGCTTGCGCAGGTCGGCAAGCGCCTTGAACATCGGCAGCTCGCGGTAGAGCGCGTCGGGATGAAAACTGTCGAGCTCGCCGAACGCGACCTCGACTCCGTCGCCGCCCTCGCCGATCGGCAGCGCCAGCTTCACCTCGAGGCGAGCCAGCGTGTCTTCGAGCGTGTCGAACTCGACCGCGATCATCTTGCGCCGCGCCAGGTCGTCGCCGGTCTCGAGGCGGCCGGCGGCGGCGCCGGCGCTGAAGTCGCCGAAGACGGCGATGCGCACGGGGCGCTTGGCAGCCCAGGGCGGCGGCGCCGCGTCGAGCGTGCCGAAATCGGGAGTCCAGTCGTCGTCGCTCATGTTGTTGCTCCTCGTGTCGTGGCCGCGCGCGGCTCGCGTCAGTTGATTTCTTCGGCCGTGAACAAGGCCGCGCCGTAGTCGTCGGTGCAGGGCTGTTGACAGACCGGCCGGCCGGCGAAGATCGATGCGCCCGTGCCCTGCGCCTTGGCGGCGGCGCTCGCCTCCTCGGTGCTGGTCTGGGCGAAGCCGTCGCGCATCTTCAGGCCGAGGCTGGAGAAGTCGCGCGGAAACTTCGAGACGATGGCGATGAAGTGGTCGGTGCCGGCTGGACCGCCGACGCCGATGTCCCAGTTGCCCTTGCCCGAAGGCAGCGACAGCGTCGTCTCGGCGCGGATCTGGTTGTTCTTCGCCTCGGTGTTGGGAAAGAGCTGGATGATGTTGCCGTCGGTGCCGTGCATCAGCACATAGAGGTGGCCGGCCTTCTCGGTCTTCACCTTGAAGGTCAGCTTGTCCTTGTTGATCTTCAGCTGCGGCTTGTCGGCCGCCGCCTCGACCTTGTAGTCGGGCGACTGCGCCGTGGCGACGCGCTCCAACTCGTGCGCCGGGTCGAACGGACCGGCCGGCGCTGCCTGTACGGGCGTGGCTCGCTCGGTCGGCGTCGTCGCCGGTGTCGCTGCCGGGACGACCGACGATGCCACCTCGGCGGGCGGCGTCGTGGCCGCCGTGGTCACGGCCGGCGGCGTGGCCGTCGACGCCACGGTTGCCGGCGCGGCTGGCTTGCCGCCGAGCAAGGCATAGAGGCCGCCGGCGATCGCCAGCACGACGACCACGCCGATCCCGGCGAAAACGCCGGTGCGGCTTTTCTTGGGGCTCGTCGCCCCGGACGAGAGCCCGCCGGCGACGGTGTTCGGCGAGCGGCCGCGCCGCTCGGTCTTCGCCGGGTCGGGGTCGCTCGCCACCATGCCGAGGTCGTGGCGCAGATCGTCGATCGACTGGGTGCGCTGCTCGGGCTTGACGATCAGGGCACGGTCCATCGCCGCCAGGAAGCCCGGGCTGTAGCGGCCCGCGCCGGCCTGCGTCATCGGCACGTAGTTGTCGTTCATGAGCCGGCCGACCGAGGTCGGCGGCGTCTTGCCGGTGATCGCGTAGTAGACGACCGCGGCGAGCGCGTAGACATCGGTCCACGGGC
>JANXWR010000189.1 GCA_025351025.1 Burkholderiales bacterium
TCGTGGTCGAAGTGGGTGATTTTCTCCCGGAGGATGAAGTCTTCGAGCAGCGTCGGCCCCCGCGGGTTGGCGCGCAGCGAGTTCTGGTTGTCGGAGACCGGCAGGCCCTGGTTGGTGGTGAGGGGCGGGTGCTCGCCCTTCGCCGCCTGATGCAGCTCGCCACCGCTGCCCGTCGTCGCCGATAAGGCGGCGCGGCCGGAGTCGTTCTGCCGCGAACGGCCGGATGTCTTCTTCTTGCTCAAGCGAGTCTCCTGGTGCGATCGGAGCCCGGCGAACGCGGGCACGTCGTGGCCGGCTTTCGGCAAGCGGTGTGCCGCGACGCGGCGCGGCGGCTCGATCGCCGGGATTGGCGCGGCCTATCGTGGCGGCGTTCTCAGCGCCCCGTGGCCGGCTCGACGCGGTTGAGCATCTCGGCCAGCGCCAGCGCGTCCTGTTCGTCGAGCTGCAAGGCACCGCGTCGTCCGCCGAAGTACGCCGACACCGCGCCTTCGTCGTAGCTCTGCCGGCGACACACCCGCCAATGCGAACCGGCCCGCATGGCTTGCCATGGACGGGCGGGGTCGGCCGCGGCGGTGACGAGGACGGACAGGCCCTTGGGCAAGGTCAACCGATCGCCGATCTGCGGTGCGCCGGCCACGGGGACGTGACTCGTCGGCATCTCAGGCGGCCTTGGCTTCGCCGCTCATGTAGCGCTCGAACTCCTCGCGATAGCGCCGCGTCATGCGGCCCTGGCGCTCCGGATCGGCCTGCTCGCGCAGAGCCGGAAACCACGTCCCTTCTTCCTCGTAGACGTGGCGCGCCACCGCGCCGCGGATGTGCTCTAGCTTGTCGAGATAGTCCTGGCTCATCGGCTCGAGATCGTCGAGGGCGGCCATCTGCACCTTGGCCGCGCTTTGCTCGGCATAGGCCTCGGTCGAATGATGCTTCTGCCCGGTCAGGGCCATGGACGAATAGATCGCCGACTCCTCGGCGATCGAATGCGCCGTCAGCACCGCGCCCAGCCACTTCTGCTTGGCGCGGCGCGAGCCCGCGCTCGATGCGGCCTTGACCGCGTCGAAGGCCTGCTCAATCTGCAGGTGGTGGTCGAGGATCGCGGTCAGCCAGCCACTGCCGCTGGCCGCCGATCGGGCCTTGGCGCGAGCCTGGATTCTGTCGTCGTCATTCTCCGATGGCGTGATGGCGGCGATGGCCTTGTCGAGCAGGGACATGTGTTTCTCCGGAAGAGGGTGCTTCGCTGGCAAAGCGAGGCATTCGGCGTGCCCGCCGGAGGACGGCTCGCGCTGCTGCGACGCTCGCCATGGCGCCGACGCGTTGCTCGCCGCCGCCACCTCCGACTCCGCTCAGCCGACCTTCTGGACGCCAATCACGATCAGATCAATTGACGACCTGGGGCTCGGCGGTGTCGTCCTTCGGTGGCATGACCATGCTCGTGTCGACCGGCTCGAGCGTGTCGGCCGAAGAGGCGACCAGCAGCTTCAGGTAAGCGATGAAGCCGTCGACCGACGCGCTCGCGCTCGCCGGCACTTCGCTGGTTGCTGCCGGCGTCGAATTGGAATTGCCACCGCAGGCCGAGACCAGTGCGGCAACGGCCAGGGCAGCCGCCACGCTGCCTCCGGCGATTTTTCGTCTTGCTGTCATGGGGTTGTTCCTCGTTCAGGGGTAGGTCGAGCCGGCCGGCGGCGCGGGGTTGAAATTGCCCGGCAGAGGCGTCGTCAGGTACGGGAAGGTCGCCAGGTAGTTGAGCGAGGTCTTGCGCACGCCGTCGGTCAGCGCCAGGCCTCCGGCGGGAGCGTCGGAAGGCTTGCAGCCGACCGCCAAGGTGTCGGTCGGGCCAGTCAGCACGCAGAGCGCGCCCATCGCCACGCGCAGCGAGAGGTCGACGACGTCGTCGCCCGGACGCCTGCCGTTCGGAAAGCCGGCGTTGTCGCCGGCGGCGACGCCGAGCGCGTTCTGCGCACCGATCGCGACGGGCGCGATCGAGGTGTTGAGCCGCATCATTTCTGCGAGAACCGTCGGCTTCGGCGTCGGCTGGTTCAGGCCCTTGATGCCGGTGAGGAACGCGGCGATCAGATCGGTACGCGGGAAATTGGTCGGCGCGACAGCGGCCGGAAAGAGCGTCTGAACCAGCGCCGGCAGCGTCGGGTTGGTGACGTAGTCGGCAAAGTTCGCGGCGTCGTTCTTCGGCTTCGACGAGTTGAACTTGTCCTTGTCGTCGAGGCCGATCACGACCTCGTTGACGAGCGGCATGCCCAGCCGCGAGACCTGCGTCCAGGCGCCGCCTTCGAGCGAGACCTTGTTGAGCCCGGTCGCCGGCGCGTTGCTGAGCAGCCGCCCCTGGCGCAGGCTGGCCGTCGTCCAGGCGCCGATCACCGGGTCGGCGCCGGCGGTCAGGCAAGAGATCGGCAGCTCGAGCGCGAGCGTGCTGATGTTCTTGGCCTCCAGGTCATTGTTGTTGCCACCGACCTCGGGCCCGAGCGGGTTGAGGTTGAACAGGTCGAAGATCTTGCCGACCGCGATGTAGAACGGCTCCTTGCGCTGGCCGACGAAGACGCGACCGGGCGTCGCGCAGCCGGGAATCGTGATGTTGTAGATGTGCTGGTTGGCGTAGGTGTCATAGGCACTTGCGCTGCCGAAGGTCTTGTCGCCGATGTTGTCGACCGGCTTGTCGAAGGTCGCCGATCCGCCGGCGGCGTTGGTGACGCTCGACCTCGCGCCCGAGCGGCGGTCGCCGCGCACCAGGTCGAGCGTGTAGGTCTCGCGCACGTTGAGCGTCGGCGGGTTGACGACGCCGCTGAACGGGCCGCTGTCGATCAACGGAATCTTCACGGCCTTGCCGCCGACCGTGAGCGCCTGCGCCTTGGAGGTGTTGGTGAAGTGAAACTGGAAGCTCAGCGCTTCCTGGCCGGCGCCGCTGTTGTCGATGTGGATCTCGTACAGCGCGTTCGGGTTGAACATGTAGAAGTTCGGGCCGCCCTGCGGATCCTGGAACGGGATGTAGTTGGCCAGGATCGTCACGTAGGCCGCCCGCCCGCCTCGTAGCTGCGGAACATGTACAGGTCGGTCCCGTCGACCGACGGGTTCATGGCGATGCTAGGCGCCTCGCGGTGGCTCGATGCGCTCGCCATCAGGGCGGTCATGCCGCACAGGATCGCTGCGGCCGCAATCGGTGCGACGCGATGGACGCTCGACGATTTTTGTTGCTTCATATGTCTCTCCAGTTGATCAACGAACGATGTCGAGCCGTTGGTGTATCGGCCCTTCGGGTGCAATGCGCGCACGGCTCATCCCGATGCCGCTGCCGTGAATGACGCTTTCAGTGCCTGCCCGGCGTGGGCCTGCGCGTCGCGTGCCTTGGCGACGACGGCAGCCATGCCGAAGAATTCGTGCGTGACACCGTCGTAGATCCGGTGGTCGACCTTCACGCCGGCTTTGCCGAGCGCGGCAGCCAACATGTCGCCGTCGCTGCGCAACGGGTCGATGCGGGCATTGATCAGCGTCACTGGCGGCAGGCCACGCAGGTCGGCATGCACGAGGTCGACGCGCGGGTCGCTCTTGTCGCCCGGCTTCCCGAACGTCGTGTCGGCGAACCAGCCCATCATGGCTTTGTTGAGCGGCTTGGCGGTGGCGCTGTCGTTGTATGAAAGGGTGGCGAAGTCGCTGGCCTGCGCGATCGGATAGACCGCCAGCACGTGTACCGGTGCAACGAGTCGCTGGTCTCTGGCGGCAATGGCCGTGGCAAGGGCCAGGTTGCCGCCGGCGCTCTCGCCGGCGATCGCCAGGCGCCTGGGATCGCCGCCAAGCGATGCCGCGTTGGCGGCGGCCCATTGGTAGGTCGCCAGGGCATCGTCGTGCTGGGCGGGAAACTTGGCCTCGGGTGCGAGCCGGTAGTCGACGGACACCACGATCGCGTTGGTTTGCTTGGCGATCCCGCGAGCGCCGCCGTCGTAGACATTCTTGTCGGCGAGCACCCAGCCTCCACCATGGAAGTAGACGACGACCGGAAAGGGCCCGCTGCCCGTCGGCGTGTAGATCCGGACCGGCAATGGCCCTGCGGGCCCGGGGATGGTCCGATCGTCGCTCGCGACTTCCGGCACCATCGCGGTCGGCGACGTGTCTCGGCCCTGCCGCTTCAGGACGGCCATCACCGCATCGGTGGGAGTCGGCTGCTTGCGGGCCTCGGCGACATCGAGGGTCTCGATCGGCTTGCCGCCGAGCCCCGCGAGTGCGTCGAGCACGGCCTGCATGTCGGCGTCGGCGCTGAACCGGGTGCCCGTCTTCGATTCCTGAGCTGTTGCGACAGTCGGGGCGAGCGCGCCGGCGAGCAGAAGAGTGAAGGAGACGGCCGAAGCCCAAGCGGGCAGCTTGTTTGCTACGGACGAGGAGAGATATGTCATGGCCAACCTTTTGATGCCCTCTCTTCCGGCAACCACCATGCCCCTGCGCTTGCGACTAGACGATGGGTATTGCTTTCGAGACTGAGCCCTCGTTGTCGGTGCGGACGGTGCATGGCGCCGACGACCATCTGTCCGCGCTTCTGGAGCGTTTCCCTTTGCGCGCCGGTGTCTTTCATACGGGGGAGGTCTGCGGCTCGTTCAACTTCGAAAGAGGTGTCAAACCGGGCCATTTCCACCTGATGCGATCGGGCAGCACTCGGTTGATCGATGCCGGCCATGGCGAACACCGGATCGACGAGCCCAGCGTCGTCTTCATGCCGAATGCGGATTCGCACAAGCTGGAGAGTGAAGAAGGTGTCGACCTCGTCTGCGCCACCGTCTACTTCGGCGTCGGTGGCGCCAGCCCGGTCGTGGGTGCGCTGCCCGCGCTGACGGTGGTCAAACTCCGGGATTCGTCGCAACTCGCTTCGCTCGCCGCTCTGATCGGCGACGAGGTGACGTCCGCCATGCCCGGTCGCCAGGCAGCGCTCAATCGCCTTTGCGAGCTCGCGGTGGTGGCGGTACTGCGCACCTGCCTGGAAGCCGGCAGGGCATCCGGCGGTGCGCTCGCCGGACTCGCCGATGCGCAACTGGCGAGAGCGCTCGTAGCCATGCATGCACGGCCCGAGCGGGAGTGGTCGCTCGATGAGCTCGCCTCCCTCGCCGGTATGTCGCGCGCGCGCTTCGCCGCGCGCTTTCGCGACGCTGTCTGCGCCACGCCCGGCGAGCACCTGGCCGCGTGCCGCATCGCTCGGGCCCAGCAGCTTTTGCGCGAGGGTGCGCGCCTGAAGACGGTCGCGGAAACCGTGGGCTATGCCAGCGCCAGCGCGCTGACCCGCGCGTTCACGCGGATCGTCGGCACCGCGCCGACGCGTTGGCGCGGCTCGAAAGCTGGCGACCATTCGCCGTCCTGATTGCGCCCCGGCAGGTCGCTCGTCACATTGGACAAGCGTTGACGCGTTTGTCCTACATGTACCGAGCGCAATCGACCCTAGATTGCAGTCAGGCACGTGTCCCGGAGAAATGCCATGAAATCAGTTGTCCTCAGTTGCCTCCTGCTGGCGTCGGTCGGTTTCGTCGCGCCCGCGTCTGCCAAGGGTTGTCTCAAGGGAGCCGCGGTCGGCGCCGTCGGCGGTCATGTCGCAGGCCATCACGCCATCCTGGGCGCGGCTGCGGGGTGCGCGATCGGACATCACATGGCCAACAAGCCGGCCACTCCGCCGCCGACGCCGAAGGTCACGCCGCCCCAGGCGCCTCCTCTGCCGCCGGTGCCACCGAAGGCCTGAAAGAAGGCGAGCCTCCCCGCGTCTGACAGACGCGGTGCGCAACTGCCAACGCTGGCAGATGAACCGAACTCTCGTTTCCGTTTGGCATGGGGGGTCAAGTGCGAAGTCGCAAGCGCAATTCGTGCTTCGGAATGCCTTGCTCGGCACATCGTTTGCCGAGCCGAGTGACTCAACCACCCGAGCACTGCGCGTTGGCGCGTCACCCAAGGCGACGACATGGCACTCACTCAAGCATCCAGTTCCAGAATGGTCACCGGCCTCTTCCCGGACCGAACAAGCGCCGAGCGCGCCTACGACGAAATATCTTCGCGCGGCTACGGGGGCGATGACGTAAACCTCGTCATGAGCGACGAGACCCGCGAGCGCCACTTCACCGCCGACGGACACCAGACCGAGCTGGGCACGAAGGCAGCCGAAGGCGCAGGCATCGGCGGCGCGATCGGCGGAAGCCTGGGCGCCATCGTCGCGGCCATTGCCGCGGTCGGTACGACCGTCGCGCTGCCGGGCTTGGGCCTGGTCATCGCCGGCCCACTCGCTGCCGCCATCGCCGGCGCCGGCGCCGGCGCTGCCACCGGCGGCATTGTCGGCGCGCTGATCGGCTGGGGCATCCCCGAAGAGCGCATCAAGCACTACGAGGAAGGGATCAAGAACGGCGGCATCCTGATGGGCGTGACACCGCGCTCGGACGAGGATGCCCACCACTTCGAGACGCAATGGCACAACCACGGCGGCCAGCACGTCCTCGGCACCGGCGTCGGCGCGACTGCCGGCGCCGTGACCGGCGGGACGCTCGGCGCCGTGGCCGGGCCGATAGGAATGGCGGCGGGCGCGGCGATCGGTGCCGTCGCCGGCGGGCTGGCCGGCAAAGGCGGCGCCGAGGTCGTCAATCCCAAGATGGAAGACAACCGCGGCGAGCACAACCTTGCCAAGGGCGTCGGCGCGGGCGGTGGCGCGGCCGCGGGTGCGGCGCTCGGCGCTGTCGGTGGGCCCGTCGGGATGGTTGCCGGCGCCACGGTCGGCGCCGTCGTGGGCGGTGCCGCTGGAAAGGGGACCGGCGAAGTCGTGAACCCGGAGCCTGGCGACAGAACGCGCCCTTAGGACTCCGGATCGATCGCGCAGGCAAAGCGGGCACGGCTCCGCTTTGCCCGTTCCTGGCAAGTAGCTCCCACGGAGAAACGTGCAGCGCTTCTCCCCGCGCTATCGCAAGCGCACCCTCACCCGGGAACTCTCGACAACCCTTTCTCGATTCGATCCGGCGGCCCTCAAGACCTCGCCGTTCAGCAGACGAGTCCATCATCGCGACACAGCTGTCTGTGCGTAAACGAACATACAGGCGATGGCGACCGCCGCTTCACAGGGAAGGTCGCGGCTGCGTGGCGTCGCGGCATATCGCTCCGCGGTTCCTACATCGCTCCGGGCGATTCCCTTTCAACGTGCTGCCGGGTGCCTGCTTACCCTCCTACCTGCAACCAATCACCGGAGACTCTCATGGGCAAGTACGTTCTCGGCTGGTTTCTCGGCGTTCCGGTCATCGTTCTCGTGGTCATCTATTTCTTCATGCACTGACCACTTCGCGCGATGGGTGCCGGCAGCGGGCGACGACGCTTGATCCTCGCCATCGCCGGTGCGGTCATCGCGACCGCGGTGGTCGTCGTCGTCGCCCTCAACTTCACCGGCGGCGAGAAGCGGATCGAGCGGCGTCTCGAGCGGCTCTATTCGCTCGACGACCCACGTTTCGTGCAGGAGCTCGGTGTGCTGCTCGGGCCGCCCCTGCTCGACGGCAACCGCTACCGCGTGCTGCGCAACGGCGACGAGATCTTTCCGCCGATGCTGGCGGCGATCCGCGGCGCCCGGCGCAGCATCGATTTCGAAACCTACATCTACTGGTCGGGCGACATCGGCCGCGCCTTCGCCGACGCGCTGACCGAGCGGGCGCGGTCCGGCGTCAAGGTGCACGTGCTGCTCGACTGGGTGGGCAGCGCGAAGATCGACGACAAGCTCATCAAGGAGATGGCCGACGCCGGCGTGCAGATACGCAAGTTCCATCCGCCGCACTGGACGCATCTCGGCCGGCTCAACAACCGAACCCACCGCAAGCTCCTCGTCGTCGACGGCAGCATCGGCTACACCGGCGGCGTGGGCATCGCGCCCGCTTGGACCGGCCACGCCCAGGATCCGGACCACTGGCGCGACACCCACTTCGAGGTCGAGGGCCCGGTGGTGGCGCAGATGCAGGCCGTCTTCCTCGACAACTGGATCAAGGTGACAGGCGAGGTCCTGCACGGCCCCGACTACTTTCCGTTGATCGCTCCGGTCGGCAAGGGGCGGGCGCAGATGTTCAGCAGCTCGCCGACCGGCGGCAGCGAAAGCATGGAGCTGATGTATCTGCTGGCGATCACCTCAGCGGCGCATTCGATCGACCTGTCGGCGTCGTACTTCGTGCCCGACGGCCTGTCGCTGCGCGCCTTGCTCGAGGCGATGAAGCGCGGCGTCAAGCTGCGCATCGTCGTGCCCGGCGAGCACATCGATTCGGAGACGGTGCGAAGCGCCTCGCGCGCGAAGTGGGGGCCGCTCCTCGCCGGCGGCGCGACGATCGCCGAATACCGGCCGACGATGTACCACTGCAAGGTCATGATCGTCGACGGCCTGCTCGTCTCGGTCGGCTCGACCAACTTCGACAACCGCTCGTTTCGCCTCAACGACGAGGCGACGCTGAACATCATGGACGCCGACTTCGCGGCGGCGCAGACGACGATCTTCGAGGCCGACCTCGCCGATTCGAAGCGCATCAACTACGAAGAGTGGGCGGCGCGGCCGCTGAAGGAGCGTATCGCCGAGCGCTTCGCGGCGCTGATCGGTCCGCAGCTCTGAGCGTCGTGGGCCCCGCCGGCGCTTAGGTCACCGGCGCCGGATTGAACAGCACCAGGGCGTTGCCCAGGTGGTGCCGCTCGGCCCACGTGCGGCGCCCGCTGGCGACGTCGAGGACGAGGCTGAACAGCTCCCAGCCGGTCTCTTCGATCGTCGCCGTGCCATCGGCGATGCGGCCGGCGTTGACATCCATGAGGTCGTGCCAGCGCTCGGCCAGCGGCGTGTTGGTCGCAACCTTGATCACCGGTGCTTCAGCCAGGCCGTAGGGCGTGCCGCGGCCGGTGGTGAAGATGTGCACATTCATGCCGGCGGCGAGCTGCAGCGTGCCGCAGATGAAGTCGCTGGCCGGCGTCGCCGCATAAACGAGGCCGCTGGTGATGCCGCGGTCGCGCAGCCGCTCGCCGGGCGAGAGCACGCCGCTGATCGGGCTCGTGCCCGACTTGACGATCGAGCCCATCGCCTTCTCGACGATGTTCGACAGGCCCCCGGCCTTGTTGCCCGGCGTCGTGTTGGCGCTGCGGTCGGCGCCGCCGCGGCCGAGATAGGCGTCGTACCAGGCCATCTCGCGCACCATCGCCTCGGCCACTTCAGGGCTCGATGCCCGCGAGGTGAGCTGGTCGATGCCGTCGCGTACCTCGGTGGTCTCGGAGAACATCACGGTCGCGCCGGCGCGCACGAGCAGGTCGGTGCAGACGCCGACCGCCGGATTCGCGGTGGCGCCGGAGAAGGCGTCGCTGCCGCCGCACTGGACGCCGACGACGAGGGCCGAGGCCGGCACGCTCTGGCGTCGGCGCAGGTTCAGGCGC
>JANXWR010000255.1 GCA_025351025.1 Burkholderiales bacterium
GGCGCTGCCTTTCGCTGCGGTCTCGCAGTCGCGACCGCTGCGTTTCATCGTCCCCTATCCGCCGGGCGGCCCGCTCGACATCGTGGCGCGGGCGCTGGCCGAGAAGGTCAAGGACAGCCTGGGCGTCGTCTTCGTCGACAACAAGCCGGGCGCGGGCGGCAACCTCGGCGCCGACGCCGCCGCCAAGGCCGCGCCCGACGGCACGACCATCGTCATGGGCGCGGTCGCGACCCACGCCATCAACCCCTGGCTCTACGCGAAGATGCCGTACGACCCGATCCGCGACTTCACGCCGATCACCGGCACAGCAAGGGTGCCAAACGTGCTCGTGATGAGCCCGGACACGGCGGCGCGGCTCAGCGTTGCCAGCGTCGCCGACCTCGTCGCCTATGCGAAGCAGCATCCCGGCACGCTCAACTACGGCTCCGGCGGCAATGGCAGCGCCGGCCACCTGGCGGGCGAGATGTTCAAGGCGCAGGCCGGCATCTTCATGGTGCACATTCCCTATGCCGGCGGCAACCCGGCGCAGCTGGCGCTGCTGGCCGGCCAGGTGGACCTCAACTTCGACAACCTTGCCGCCGCCTCGGCCAACATCAAGGCCCGCAAGCTGAAGGCGCTGGCGGTGACGACGGCGCGACGCTCAAGCGCCCTGCCCGAGGTGCCGACGATCGCCGAGGGCGGCAAGTCGCTCGGCCTCGGCGGCTTCGACATCGACACCTGGTTCGGCCTGTTCGGCCCGGCGCACCTGCCGGCCGAGACGACCGCCAGGCTGAACAAGGCCTTCGTCGACGCCATCGAGTCGGCCGAGTTGCGCGCCCGTTTCGCGAGCCTCTTCGCCGAGGCGATGCCCAGTTCGCCGGAACGCTTTGCCGCCTTCGTCAGGAGCGAGCTCGCGAAATACGAGCGGGTCGTCAAGGCCTCCGGTGCGCGTGTCGAATGAGGCCGTGCCGCGACCACGTTTGCTAGACTGGGCTCGCCACTTGCTGGCGTCGATCGCTGTCGTTTCCCGAGGTTTCACCGAAGCATGGCATTTGCCCAAACCGATCTCCAACGCGAAGTCGCCACCCTCCTGGTCGAGGCGCTCAACCTCGACGTCGCCCCGGAGACCATCGATCCCGAAGCCCCGCTCTACGGCGAGGGACTCGGTCTCGACTCGATCGACATCCTCGAGGTGGCGCTCGTCGTCTCGCAGCGCTATGGCTTCCAGCTGCGCTCCGACGACGAAGACAACGTGCGCATCTTCAAGTCGTTGGCGAGCCTCGCGGACCACATCGCCGCCAATCGCCAGCCGAAATAGGCGCTGACCATGCGCGCCCGCACCATCGGGGTCGGGTTGATCGGCGCAGCCTACGTCGCCGGCGGCCACTGGCTGATGACGCGGGCGCCGGGCTCGAGCTGGAACGCCGTCGTCGTGATCGGTCCAATGCTGGCGCTGCTCGCGCTCTATGCCGGTCGACGCGGGCTGCGCCTCTTGACCCTCGCTGCGCTCGCGGGACTCGCCGGGCTCGCGTGGCAGGGCTGGCACGGCGGCGGCGTCGCGCCGACCACGCTCTACATGCTGCAGCATGCCGGCATCCACGCCGCGCTCGCGACCATCTTCGCGCTGACGCTGCGACCCGGCCACGAGCCGCTGGTGACGGCGCTGGCGCGCCGCGTGCATGGCGGGCTGACGCCGGCCATGGTCGCCTACTCGCGCAAGGTGACGATCGTCTGGGCCGCCTACTTCACGGCCATGGCCGTGCTCTCGGTGGCGCTCCACGCGCTGCTGCCCTTCGACGCCTGGGCCGTCTTCGCCAACCTGGTCACACCGGTGGCGATGGTCGTCCTCTTCGTCGGCGAATACCTGTTCCGCTATTGGTTGCACCCCGAGTTCGAGCGGGCCACGCTCGCCGAAGCGATGAACGCCTACTCGGCGCGTGGCGCCGCGCCGCTCGACCGCGCGCCATGAGCGCGCATGGCCGCTCCAAAGCGCTCATCCCGGAGCGCGCAGCGCGGAGGGTAGTCCAATGAGCCCGCCGGGCCGCCCCAAGGGCGAATACCGGAGTGCGCAGCACGAAGGTACTCCGGTGACCACCGAGGCCCTGCTCGGCGACCGCGATCTCGACGCCGTCGTCGCGCGACGCGACGGTGCGCCGATCACCGGCCGCCGCTACATTGCCGATGCGTCGGCGCTCGCCGAACGGCTGCCGCCCACTGGCGCCATGCTCAACCTCTCGGTCGATCGCTACCGCTTCGCGGTCGGCCTCGGTGCGGCGCTGTTGCGCGGCCATACCAGCCTGCTGCCGCCGAACCACACAGCGCACACCGTCGAACGCCTGCGCCTACGCTTCCCGCATATCTACGCGCTGGTCGAACCCGGCGGCGACGACGATGGCCTGCCGATGGTCGTTCACGGCGAAGGCGACGCCGATGCGGCCGCCGTGCAGGCGAACCCCACGATCGCCGCCGACCTCGTCGCCGCCTTCGTCCTCACCTCGGGATCGACCGGCGAACCGGTGCCGCATGCCAAGCCCTGGGGACTGCTTGCCGTCAGCGCGCGCGCCGAGGCGGCGCGCCTGGCGGCGGCCATCGGCCGCGATTCGCTCGCCGGCGTGACGCTCGTCGCCACCGTACCGGCGCAGCACATGTACGGCTTCGAGTCGAGCGTGCTGATCGCGCTGCTCGGCGGCGCCGCCTTCGACGCCGGGCGGCCGTTCTATCCGGCCGACGTCGTCGCCGCGCTGGCACGCACACCCGCACCGCGCATGCTGGTGACGACGCCCTTCCATCTGAAGGCGCTGCTCGACGCGGAGGTGTCGCTGCCGCCGGTCGATCTCGTGCTCTGCGCCACCGCGCCGCTCGCGCCGCAACTCGCCGCGCGCGCCGAGATCGCGTTCGGCGCGCCCCTGCTCGAGATCTACGGCTGCACCGAAGCCGGCCAAGTGGCGACGCGGCGCACCACCGACGGCGCCGAGTGGCAGACCTTCGACGGCCTCGTCCTCGGCGGCGACGGCGACGAAGCCTTCGTGCAGGGCGGCCACGTGCCGCAGCCGACGCCGCTTGCCGACGTGCTCGAGGTGCTGGGCAGCAACACCTTCCGACTGCTCGGACGCTCCAACGATCTCGTCAACATCGCCGGCAAGCGCAGCTCGCTAGGGCATCTGAACTTTCACCTCAATGCGATCGAAGGTGTCGTCGACGGCGCCTTCTGGATGCCCGCCGAGATTGCCGAGGCGCCGGGCATCGCGCGGCTCGCCGCCTTCGTCGTGGCACCCGGCATACGCCGCGAAAGCATCCTCGCCGCGCTGCGCGCGCGCATCGACGCGGCCTTCCTGCCGCGTCGCATCATTCACGTCGACGCCCTGCCGCGCGAAGCGACGGGCAAGCTCACCGCCGCACGCCTGACCGAGCTGGCCCGCGCGCACGGCCTAGCGCGCCGCTGAGCCGCCCGCGATGGCCGCGCCCGCCAGTCACCGCGTCGAGGTTGGCCTCGACCACCCGGCCTTCGCCGGCCACTTTCCGGGCCGGCCGATCTGGCCCGGCGTGGCCCTGCTCGCCGAGGTGTTGGAAGCGGCGACGGCGGATCGCGCGCTGTCCGCACTGGTCGGCACGGCACCGCAGGTTTCGGTCGTCAAGTTTCTCGCGCCGGTCCTGCCGGGTGCCGTGCTCGACATCGCGTTCCAGATCGGCGCCCGATCGGTTTCGTTCAACGTCACCGAAGGCGGGCAGACCGCCGCGAGCGGGCAGCTGAAGCGTGCCGATCCGGCCGAGGACGTGCCGCGATGAAGAGCAAGAACGGGGCTGCTGCCGCGGCGGGCTGGACCCGCCAGCGAGAGCGGAGCAACCTGACCTCGTTGCGCCTGATGCGCTGGATTGCGCTCGCCGCCGGGCGGCGTATCTCTCGCGCGCTGCTGTACGCGGCCGTCCTCTATTTCGTCATCGCCGGCGGCGAGCTCTTTCGCCACTCGCGCCGCTACCTCGAGCGCGCACTCGGACGACGGGCCACCTGGCGCGACGTCCATCGCCACCTCTTCACTTTCACCGCCACCGTGCTCGACCGCGTCTACCTGCTGCGCGAACGCTTCGAAATGTTCGAGGTCGAGGCCACCGGCATCGAGACCATCCTCGGCCCGGTCGGGCGCGGCGAAGGCGTGCTCGCCTGCGGCGCCCACCTCGGCAGCTTCGAGGCGCTGCGCATGGTCGGCCAGGACAAGGGGCTGCGCGTGGCGATGATCATGTACGAGGACAACGCGCGCCTGATCAACGCCACGCTGGCGGCGATCGCTCCGGACGCGAAGCTGCACACCATCGCGCTCGGCCGCGTCGACGCCATGCTCGCCTTGCGCCGCTGGCTCGACGACGGCGGCGTCGCCGGCATGCTCGCCGACCGCACTCTGCCCGGCAACGCGCGGCGCTCGAAGACCGTGACGCTGCCCTTTCTCGGCGCGCCGGCGCGCTTCGCCGACGGGCCGTTTCGCCTCGCCGCGATGCTGCGCAAGAAGCTCGTCTTCATGGCCGGCGTCTATCGCGGCGAGAACCGCTACGAGTTGCACTTCGCCGAGCTCGCCGATTTCTCGAAGGCCGGCCCGGCCGCCGATCGCGACGCGGCGATCCGCGGCGCGCTCGAGCGCTACGTGGCCACGCTCGAGTCGCTCTGCCGCAGCGCGCCCTACAACTGGTTCAACTTCTACGACTTCTGGGCCGAGGCCGATGCGAGCGTCAGCGAAAAGCACTGAGCGCCGCACCTTCGCGCGCGGCTTGTCGATGCGGGTCGGCGCGCTCGCGATTGCCGTGCCGTGCGCGGCAGCGGCGGCGCCGACCTTCGACCTGGCCCAGTTGACGGCGCAGCTCGCCCGCGTAAAAGCGGGCGAGGCGAGCTTCGTCGAGAAGCGCCGCGTCGAGATCCTCGATCGCACGCTCGAGTCCTCGGGCCGGCTCAGCTTTCGCGCCCCCGACACCTTCGTGCGCGAGACGCTGAAGCCGCGCCGCGAAAAGCTCGCCGTCTCCGGCAACCTGCTGACGATGAGCCTGGGCGACCGCAGCCGCACGGTGCAACTCGACAGCGCGCCCGAGGCGGCGGTGATCGTCGAAGCGGTGCGCGGCACGCTCACCGGCAACCGCGAGGCGCTCGAGCGGCTCTTCATCGCCGAGGTCTCCGGCAGCGCCGAGCGCTGGTCGCTCGAGCTCGTGCCGCGCGACATGCGCCTGCGCGGCCAGGTCGCCTCGGTGCGACTGAACGGCCGCGAGTCGATGGTTCGCGAAGTGCACGTGATGCTTGCCGACGGCGACCGGTCGACGATGACGATCGAGCCGGTCTCGGCCGGGGCCGGGCCCTGAGCGCGCAGCACGCGGGCCGGCGCGTCAGCGGCGGCGTCGCCGTCGCGGTCTGGTTGATCGGGCTGGTGCTGGCGGTGCTCGTCGCCGTCCGCACCCACTACGTCGCCGATCTCTCCGCCTTCCTGCCGTCGGCGCCGACGCCGGAGCAGGCGGTCCTGCTCGACCAGCTCAAGTCGGGCGCCGCATCGCGCCTCGTTCTGGTCGGCATCGAAGGCGGCGACGCGACAGCGCGTGCCGAGGCCTCGCAGCGGCTTGCCTCGGCGATGCGCGCCAGCGGCCTCTTCGCCTCGGTCGACAACGGCGACACTGCACCCTGGCAGGAAGCCGGCCGCTTCGTCTTCGCGCATCGCTACGCGCTGAGCCCGGCCGTCGACGCGGCGCGCTTCAGCGTCGAAGGCTTGCGCGCGGCGATCGACGACACCCTCGCCCTGCTCGGCACGCCGGCCGGCACGCTCGTCAAGCCGATCCTGTTCCGCGACCCGACCGGTGAGACGGTGCGCATCGCCGAGGCGCTGACGCCGGCGCAGGCGCCGAAGAGTGAGCAAGGCGTCTGGGTCTCGCGCAGCGCGCCGCGTGCGGTGCTGGTCATGACGACGCGCGCCGACGGCGGCGACCTCGACGGCCAGCAGACGGCGCTGCAGGCGATCGGCGCTGCATTCGCGAAGGCAGCGCCTACGACAACTGGGCAGGCCGCCGGCGACGCGAATGCGACGCTTCGCATCGAGGTGTCGGGCGCGGGCAGCTTCGGCGTCGCGGCGAGCGAGCGCATCAAGTTCGAGGTCGAGCGGCTCGCCACCTGGGGCTCTTTGGCGATGGTCGGCTTGCTCTGGCTCGCCTTCGCCTCGCTGCGCTCGCTCGGCATCGCCTTGCTGCCGGTGGCGAGCGGCGTGCTCGCCGGCATCGCCGCGGTGAGCCTCGGCTTCGGCCAGGTGCACGGCATGACGCTGGGCTTCGGCACGACCTTGATCGGCGAGGCGGTCGACTACGCGATCTACTACCTGGTCCAGGCCCGCGGCCCACGCCGCGAAGGACTCGATGCGGAGGATGGCGCGAGCGACGCCGCACGCTGGCTGCGGCGCAGCTGGCCGACCGTGCGCATCGGCCTCTTCACCTCGCTGATCGGCTTTGCCGCGCTCGTCTTCGCCGGCTTTCCAGGGCTCGCGCAGCTCGGCGTGTTTTCCATCGCCGGGCTGGCCGCCGCCGCGGCAACGACGCGCTTCGTCTTCCCGGTGATCGCACCGCACGGCGCTCCGGGCGTCGGCCTGCGCCATCGGCTTGGTCGCTTCATGCACCGGGCGACCACGGCGCTGCCACGCCTTCGCTTCGTCTTCGCGGCGCTCGCCGTGCTCGCGGCGATCGCCCTCGTCATCCTGCCTTCGCCCTGGCATGGCCAGCTCACCGACCTGAGCCCGATCGACGCCGCCGCGCTGAAGCGCGACGCCGCCCTGCGCGCCGACGTCGGTGCGCCCGATGCCGGCACGCTGGTCGCCGTTTCCGCCGCCGATGAAGCCGCTGTGCTGGTCGCCGCCGAGGCGGTCGGCCAGCGTCTCGACACGCTGGTGCGGCAAGGCGTGCTGCAGGGCTACACCTCGCCGGCGCGCTTCCTGCCGAGCCCGGCGACGCAGCGGGCACGCCTCGCCGCCCTGCCCGACGCCGCGACGCTGACAGCACGCCTCGATCAGGCGACCGAAGGCGGCGCGCTGCCCGCTGGCCGACTCGGTGCCTTCATCGACGAGGTGCAGGCGGCGCACGGCCAGGTCCTCTTCGGCCGCGCTGCGCTCGAAGGCACGCCGCTCGCCACCGCCGTCGACGCGCTGCTGCTGCGCGGCGACGCGGCGCGGCCGTGGCGCGCCTTGCTCAACCTGCAAACCAGCGACAGCCGGCCGGTCGACGTGGAGCGCGTCCGTGCCGCCATCGCCGACGTGGCCGGCGCCCAGCTCGTCGCGGTCCGCCCGGAGCTCGACGCGATCTATGCGCGCTACCTGCGCCGGGCGATGTGGCAGGCCGGCCTCGGCGCCGCGGCGGTGCTCGCCCTGCTCGCCCTTTATCTGCGCGACGCACGACGCGTCGTCGCCGTGCTCGCGCCCCTGGTCGCCGCGACGCTGATCGCGCTGGGCGCGCTGGCGCTGAGCGGCACGGCGCTAGGCATCCTTCATCTCGTGGGGCTGCTGCTCAGCGTCGCCATCGGCTCCAACTACGCGCTGTTCTTCGACCACCTGCAACGCGCCGACGCGGTCGACGAAGACACGCTCGCCTCGCTGCTGCTCGCCAACCTGACCACCGTGATCTCGTTCGGCCTGCTCGCCAGCTCGCAGATCCCGGTGCTGCGCGCGGTCGGCGCCGTCGTCGCGCCCGGCGCCCTGCTCTGCCTCGTCTTCTCGGTCGCCTTCATCGGCCGCGACCGCCACGCCGGCACGCGTGGGAAAATTGAATGATGCCGCCGCTCCCGGCTTACGTGAAGGCAAGCGCCGCGGTGCATGCCGCGGCCGGTGTCGCCGCCGTGCTGGCGCCCGCGGCCTGGCCCTGGGCGCTCGGTGCCGTCGCCGCCAATCACCTCGTCATCACCGGTGCCGGCCTCTGGCCCCGATCGAGCTGGCTCGGCCGCAACTGGACGCGCCTGCCGGCCGCCGCCGCGGCGCGTCGCGAGGTGGCCATCACGGTCGACGACGGGCCCGATCCGGAGGTGACGCCGGCCGTCCTCGACCTGCTCGACGCGCGATCGGCGCGTGCCACCTTCTTCGTCATCGCTTCGGCGGCGGCGCGACATCCGACGCTGTGCCGCGAGATCGTGCGCCGCGGCCACAGCGTGCAGAACCACAGCAATTGCCACTCGCGGCGCTTCTCGCTGCTCGGGCCGCGCGGCTTCGCACGCGAGATCGGCGCGGCGCAGGACCGGCTCACCGACATCACCGGCGAAGCGCCGCGCTACTTCCGCGCGCCGGCGGGCCTGCGCAATCCTTTTCTCGCGCCGGTGCTCGACCGACTCGGTCTGCAACTGGTGAGCTGGACCCGGCGCGGCTTCGACACCGTGCGGCGCAAGCCGGAAGGCGTGCTGGCCCGGCTCGTCTCCGGCCTGGCCGCCGGCGACATCCTGCTCGTGCACGACGGCAATGCGGCGCGCACCAGCAACGGCCAGCCGGTCGTGCTCGGCGTCCTGCCGAGGCTGCTGGAGCGTTGCGCCGATGCCGGCCTGGAGGCGGTGACGCTGCCCGCCGCGTTCGGCCCGGGCGCCGCCGCGGCGTCGCCCGGCGCTCGCGCATGAGTGCCACCTCGGGCTCTTTGTCGTGGCGCGCGCTGGTCGACAAGGCGAGCGCGCCGTACGCGCGGGGCGGTCGAATCGCCGGCCACTTCGCGCGCGGCAAGCTGCGCTGGGATCCGGTGTTCCGCCATTTTCTCGTGCACGGCCTTATCGCGCCGCATTCGCGCGTGCTCGACATCGGCTGCGGCCGCGGCCTGCTCGCCAGCCTGCTGCAGGCCGCGAGTCATGAGTCGCAGAGCGGCCGCTGGCCGGCCGGCTGGGCGGCGGCGCCTCACGCGGCGCGCTTCACCGGCATCGACGTCATGGCCAGCGACGTCGCGCGGGCACGTGCCGCGCTCGGCGGCGGCGCGATCTTCGTCTGCGCCGACATGCGCAGCGTCGCCTTCCCGGCCGCCGACACCGTCGTCATCCTCGATGCGCTGCACTACATCGAGACGGTCGAGCAGGACGCGGTGCTGCTGCGCGTGCGCGGCGCCCTGGTCGGCGGCGGCCGGCTGGTGCTGCGCGTCGGCGACGCGGCGTCGCGACGCGGCTTCGCGACCAGTCTATGGGTCGATCGCATCGTCTGCATGCTGCGCGGTCGCGGCGTGCGGCCGCGGGCTGGCCGCACGCTCGCCGAATGGAGGTCGCGTCTCGCCGCCCTCGGCTTCGACGTCGCGAGCCAGCCGATGGCCCAGGGCACGCTGTTCGCGAACGTGCTGCTCGTCGGCACGATCGGCCCGGCGGCCTCGCCGTCATGACGCCGATGCTTCCGGCCATGCTCGACCACGCCGGCATCGAGGCGCTGGTGCCGCACCGCGGCGCGATGTGCCTGCTCGACCGCGTCACGCACTGGGACGAGACGCGCATCGTCTGCGTCGCCGTCAACCACCGCGACCCCGCCCATCCTCTGCGCTCGCGGTCGGGCCTCCTGGCGAGCGCGGCGATCGAGTACGCGGCGCAGGCCGCCGCCGTGCACGGCGGGCTGATCGCCCGCGCCGCCGGTGCGCTGGCGCGACCCGGCTACCTGGCGAGCGCCCGCGACGTGCGCGTGGCGACCTGGCGTCTCGACGACCTGCCCGCGGCCGAGGTCGACGAGCTGCAGGTCGCGGCCGAGCGCCAGGCCGGCGATGCGACGCGCCTGCTCTATGCTTTCAGCGTCGCCCACGCGGGCCGCGAGATCGCGGCCGGCAGGCTCGCCGT
>JANXWR010000283.1 GCA_025351025.1 Burkholderiales bacterium
TCGCCTCGGCCTTCGTCTCGCTGACGTTGGTGCCGATGCTGGCCAGCCGCTTCCTCACCGACGAGGCGCACCTGAAGCGGCCAGGAGCTCAAGGAAACGTGGCTTCGCCACTTTCCTTGACCCCCCCGGGGGGTGGGCGTCGCGAAACGGCGCCCTGGGGGCGCCTTGTCGTTCGTTCGTTCGAGCGCGGCTTTGACGCGATGCTGGCCGCCTACTCGCGCTCGCTCGACATTGCCTTGCGCCACCGCGTCATCGTGCTGATCGTCGCGCTGCTGACCTTCGTCGCCACCGCCTGGCTGTTCGTCACCATTCCCAAGGGCTTCTTCCCGGAAGAGGACATCGGCCAGATCAGCATCTCGACCGAGGCCGCCGAGGACGTTTCGTTCCCGGCCATGGTCGTGCTGCAAAACCGCGTCGCCGACGTGCTGCGCAACGACCCGGCCGTGGCCACCGTCAACTCCTTCAACGGCGCCGGCGGAGTCAGCGGCTCGCAGAACGTCGGCCGCATGTTCATCAACCTGAAGCCGCGCGGCGAGCGGCCGCCGATGAAGCAGGTGGTCGAGAACCTGCGCCGGAAGCTGCGCGAGGTGCCGGGCATCAGCGTCTACATGCGGCCGATCCAGAACCTGCAGCTCGGCGGGCGGCCGAGCAAGGCGCAATACCAGTACATCCTGCAAAGCGTGCAGGCCGGCGAGCTGAACGACTGGGCACTCAAGCTCCAGGAGCCGATGCGCGCCGATCCGTTGTTCCGCGACGTGACCAGCGATTCGCAGCTGAAGGGCCTGCAGGCCTCGCTGAAGATCGACCGCGATCGCGCCAACACGCTCGGCGTCTCCATCGACGCGGTGCGCTCCGCGCTCTACAGCGCTTTCGGTGAGCGCCAGGTCTCGACCATCTACACCGCCGTCGACAGCTACCAGGTGATCATGGAAGTGGCGCCCGGCGCCAAGCAGGACGAGAGCGCCTTCAACAACATCTACGTGCGCTCGGCGAACGGTGCGCTGGTGCCGCTGTCGAGCTTCGCGACGGTCGAGCGCTCGGTCGGGCCGACCTCGATCAACCACGTCGGCCAGCTCCAGGCGGTGACCATCTCGTTCAACCTGGCGCCCGGCACGGCGCTCGGCGACGCGACGGCCAGGATCGAGAAGTACCGCGACCAGGTCCGCCTGCCGTCGTCGATCATCACCGCCTACGGTGGCGACGCGGCGGTGTTCAAGAGCTCGCAGGGCAGCCAGGCCATCCTCATCATCTCGGCGTTGCTCGTTATCTACGTGCTGCTCGGCGTGCTCTACGAAAGCTACATCCACCCGCTGACGATCCTCGCCGGCCTGCCTTCGGCGGCGGTCGGCGCACTGCTGACCCTGAAGCTCTTCGACCAGGACCTGACGCTGATCGCGACGATCGGCATCCTGCTGCTGATCGGCATCGTCAAGAAGAACGCGATCATGATGATCGACTTCGCTCTCGACGCGCAGCGCAACCAGGGCATGGCGCCGGCGGCGGCGATTCGCGAGGCCTGCGTGCTGCGCTTCCGGCCGATCATGATGACGACGCTGGCCGCCCTGATGGGCGCGCTGCCGATCGCGCTCGGCCTCGGCGCCGGCGCCGAGTTGCGCCAACCGCTCGGCCTGGCGGTGGTCGGCGGCCTCGTCTTCTCGCAGGCGATCACGCTCTACATCACGCCGGTGATCTACCTGGTGCTCGACCGCTTCAGCGGCCGAGGGCCGGTGACGACGCCCGAGGCCGCGCCGAACGCGCCGCCGCAGCTCGCCGAGACCTGAGCTCTCAGTGCAGCCGCGTGCCGGGCGGCGCCGCCGCGAGTACGCTGACCGCCGAGCTGCCGACGCTGCCGGCCTCGATCTCTTCTTCCGTCGCTGCACGCACGTCGCGCACCGTCAGCGAGAGGCGCAAGGCGATGCCGGCGAGCGGATGGTTGCCGTCGAGCACGACGTGCTTGGGGTAGACCTCGGTCACGGTGTAGATCGCATCCTCGCGCAATCCGCGCGTCTTCGCACCCGGCGGCGGGCCGTCGAACTGCATACCGGGCTCGAGCGTCTCGGGGAAGATGTCGCGCGCCTCGAAGAAGACGAGCTCCGGGTCGTAGTCGCCGAAGGCGTGCTCGGGCTCGAGGCGCAGCGTCGTCGTGAAGCTGACCTCCTGGCCGGCCAGTGCCTCTTCGACCTTGGCGAGCAGGTCGTCGCCGCCGTAGAAGAACTCGAGCGGGTCGGCGAGCTCGTCGATCTCGACGCCTTGCGCGTCGGCGAGTCGCCAGGTCAGGGTGACGACGCACGGTGCGCTGATCTGCATCGAACGATCATCGCACAATGACCCATGGACATCGACCAGCCCCTGGCTCTGCTGGGCGGCCTGACCCCGGCCGGATTCATGCGCCGGCACTGGCAGAAGCAGCCCTTGCTCGTGCGCGGCGCGCTGCGCGATCCGCTGCCAGGGATCGACCGACGGCGCCTCTTCGCGCTCGCTGCGCAAGAGGGCGTCGAGTCGCGGCTGGTGGTGCAGGACGGCGAGCGCTGGTCGGTGCGGCAAGGTCCGATGCCGCGGCGCGCCTTGCCGCCGCTGGCCTGTCCGGGCTGGACGCTGCTCGTCCAGGGCGTCGATCTTCACGACGCCGCCGCGCATCGCCTGCTTGGCCGCTTTCGCTTCATCGCCGACGCCCGCCTCGACGACGTGATGCTGTCGTACGCGAGCGGCGGCGGCGGTGTCGGTCCGCACATCGACTCTTACGACGTGTTCCTGCTCCAGGTCGAGGGCCGGCGGCGCTGGCGTATCGGCCGCGTCGCGCGCCCGCGCCTGCGCGACGACGTGCCGCTGAAGATGCTCGACAACTTCGTCGCCCGCCAGGAGTGGCTGCTTGAAGCGGGCGACATGCTCTACCTGCCGCCGGGTTGGGCTCACGACGGCGTGGCGGAGGGCACCTGCATCACCGCGTCGATCGGTTTTCGCGCACCAACCGCCGCGGCGCTGGCGGCCGAGACCTTGCAGCGGATCGCCGAGGCGGCGCTCGACGATGCGGAAGCGGCCGGCGTGGGTGGCGCCGGTCGGACTCTTCTTTACGCCGACGGCGACGAGCCTGCGACCGTGTGCCCGGCGCGCATCCCGCGCGCCCTGCAAGGCTTCGCCGACGCGGCGATCGAGCGTCTGCTGGGCGATCAGCCGGCGCGCCGCCGCGCTCTAGGCGAAGTCCTGAGCGAGCCCAAGCCCGGCACCTGGTTCGAGCGCAACGACGCAACACTGCGGGTCGCCGGCGTCGTGCTCGACCGGCGCACCCGCATGCTCTACGACGACGACCACGTCTTCATCAACGGCGAGTCCTACCGTGCCGGCGGACGCGATGCCGAGCTGATGCACCGCCTCGCCGATCGTCGCCGCCTCGACGCCGTGGGGCTGCGCCGGCTCGGCGTCGCTGCGCGAACCCAGGTGGCGCGCTGGACCGAGGCCGGTTGGTGCACAGTGGAGGGGGTCGAACCCAGGAGCCACGCATGAGCGCAGACACCCTGACGCAAATCGCATCGCGCGCCGACTTTCACGACGCCGTGCGCACCGCATTCGCCATGGCCGCCGAACAGGGCGCGAGCGAGATCTTCCTCGTCGATCCGAATTTTCACGACTGGCCGCTCAACGAGCGCGGCGTCGTCGAGTCGCTCGGTCGCTGGGCGCTGTCGCGGCGCAGGATCGTCGTCTTCGCCCACGACTTCGACGAGATGGCGCGGCGCGCTCCGCGCTTCGCGGCATGGCGTCGCCAGTGGTCGCACATCGTGCAATGCCGGTCCGACCCCGAGCTGGAGGAGGCCCAGGTGCCGACCCTTCTGTTCGTGCCCGGGATGCTCGGCGTGCGCCTTCTGGACCGGGTCCGCTATCGCGGCACGGTGTCCGGCCGGCCGGCCGACCTCGTCGAATGCCGCGAGACGATTGACGCGCTTTTGCAACGATCCGTCGAAGCCTTTCCTCCCACAACCCTCGGTCTCTAGGGAACACCCTTAAGACGCCTATAATCGAGGGTTAGGCACTGGAATGCCTCCGCTTTCCTTGTCTTTGAACGATGGGGCTCCTCGCGAGAGGGTTCCCACAATTGCCCGGTCATTTGTCCGAACCCCCAAAACGAGGAGAAATATGAAAACAGCATTGTTGATGGTCACGCTAGCCGCCGCCGTTTCTTTTGCCGCTTGCAGCAAGAAGGAAGAAACCACCACGACGACCACGACGCCCCCGGCCGTCGTCGTCGTACCGTCGACCGATGCTTCCGCCTCGGCGGCAGCGACGTCGTCGATGATGGCCGCGTCGTCGGCGATGGACGCCGCTTCGTCGGCTGCCACGTCGTCGATGATGGCTGCCAGTGCCGCTTCGGGCGCGATGAAGTAATTCGCTTCGTACCAAGCGCAAAAGCCGCCCCCGGGCGGCTTTTTGCATGGGGCGGCGGCTCGAGCGTTCAGTGGATGCGCAGCCAGTCGAAGCCCTGATCGGGATCGGCGACGATCACCTCGTCGGCCGGACAGCCTCGCGCCGCGGCAAGCGCCTGGCGGACGATGTCGGGCCGGTTGTTCTCCCGGCTCAGGTGGGCTGCGACGACGTGGCGCAGCCGTTCGCCCCGGCAGTGGCCGAGGATCTCCATCGCCGTGGCGTTGCTCAGGTGGCCGAGGCGGCCGCCGATGCGCGCCTTCAGCGAAGGCGGATAGCGCGACTGCGCGAGCATCTCCGCGTCGTGGTTGCACTCGAGGACGATCGCGTCGCAGCCGGCGACGTTCTTCAGCATGTGCGCCGTGATCGAGCCGAGGTCGGTGAGCACGACCAGCCGCGCGCCGCCGTCCGTGCACCGCAGTTGCAGCGGCTCGGCCGCATCGTGGGCGACGGTGAAAGGATGCAGTTCCAGGTCGCCGACGGCGATCACCTCGTCGTCGCGCGCGAAGCGCAGGCCCGGCGGTGCCACCGCCTCGCCGACGGCACGCCAGGTGCCGCGGCTCATCCAGAGCGGCAGGGCTTCGCGCTCGGCCAGCGCCACCGCGCAGCCGATGTGGTCGCCATGCTCGTGGGTCACGAACACCGCGTCGAGGTCGGTGGCGGCGAGGCCGGCGCGGGCCAGCCGGGCATCGAGCTCGCGCAGCGAAAAGCCGGCGTCGATGAGCAGCCGCGTCGTCGTGATCCCGCTGCTCGCCTCGACGACGGTGGCGTTGCCGCCGCTGCCGCTGCCGAGACTGCGAAAGCGGATCACGCGTCGCGGGTCACTTCAGGTCGTCGAGGAGCAGGCCGGCGATGCGCTTGCCGTTCTCGCTGCCTTCCGGCTTGCCTTGAGAATCGAGCACGGCGACGGTGCTGCTCGCGCCTTCGCTGGTGACCTTGACGCGGTACTTGGCGAGGCCGTTGGCGTCGTCTTTCTTCCGTCCGAAGCTGAACAGCTTGCTGAAGAAGCCCGGCTCCTCGCGGCCGGCGAAGGCCGGGTCGACGTAGCGCACGAAGTAGATGCCCTGCGTGCGGTCGCGATCCTCGACGGTGAAGCCGCTGCGGTCGAGGGCGATGCCGACACGGCGCCAGGCGCGGTCGAAGCCGTCGTCGACCTGCAGGGTCGGGCCGGGCCGGCCCTCGAGCAGGCGCGCCCGCGCCGGGCCGCTCGTCGTCGTGCCAGCCGTCGCCACCACCGTCTTCGCCTCTTCGTCCTTGGCGCCCAGCTTGACCATCAGTCGCGACAGGAACTCGGCCTCCAGGCTCGGATCGGCCGGGCGCGACTCCCAGATCGTGCTTTCACGCCGCTCGCCGATGTACTTCTCTTCCATGCCGCGGTGCGTGATGAAGATGTCGCTGCCGGTGGCGGTGCGCTCGACGCGGGTGCGGTACTTGTCGAGCTCGCCCGTGGAGATGATGTTCTCGAAGACCTTGCCGATCGTGTTGCGCACGAAGTCGTTCGGCAGCTTGGCGCGGTTCTCGGCCCAATCGGTCTCGATGATGCCGGCCTCGGCGCGGTCCTGGACGAGGTTGAAGCCGTTGTCCTTCCAGAAGGCGCGCACCTGCGGGAAGACCTGTTCCGGCGACAGCGTCGTGCTCAGCCAGCGCTCGTTGCCCAGCCGCTCGATGCGAAAGCTGCCGAGCGACTGCGGCGCGATCACCGCCGTCGCGGGCGTGGGCGCCGGCGTCGCCACCGCGGTCTGGAAGGTCGAGGCGCTCACCGTGCCGCTGCTCGGCGCCTGGTAGCGCGATTCCTTCGCGAGCTGGGTCAGGTCGGGCGGCACCTCGAGGCCGGTGGCGCGCGTCGTCGTCGAGCGGTAGTCGACCCTTTCTCCGGTCAGGAAATTCTCGATCGAGGAGCATCCGGCCAGGGCGAGCAGGCAGGCCATGCCGAACAGGGCCGCGGCGCGGGAAGTCAGGGGAAAGGTCACTCTGCAAGTCTCCATCGTTGGCGCCTGGGTCCGCGCCGGGTTCGTTCGTTCGCTGGCGCCCGGCGCTGCGCTATCCGTGTCGGTCGGGAAGGGGCGACGCGGCGCTCAACGCGGGCTCAGGCTCACGACAAGCCGGACTCGCGCATCGCCGCCCGCACGACGGCCTGTCCGGCCTCGCTGAGCGGGACGATCGGCAGGCGAATGCCGGTGCCGCAGCGGCCGAGCTGCGCCAGCGCCCATTTCGTCGCCGCCGGGCTCGCTTCGACGAAGAGCGCCTTGTGCAGCGACAGGAATTTCAGCTGTAGGCGGGCTGCTTCGCGGGCATTGCCGGCGAGCGCCGCGGCGCAGAGTGCCTGCATCGCCCGCGGCGCGACGTTGGCGGTGACGCTGACGTTGCCGTGACCGCCGAGCAGCATCAGGGCGACGGCGGTGCCGTCGTCGCCCGAATAGATCGAGAAGCCCTTCGGTGCATCCTTGATCAGCCGCGCGCCGCGCTCGATGTCGCCGGTGGCGTCCTTGATGCCGACGATGCCGGGGATTTGCGCCAGGCGCAG
>JANXWR010000171.1 GCA_025351025.1 Burkholderiales bacterium
ACCGGGGTGATGTCGGCGCCGGTGCCGTCGCCCTCGATGAAGGGGATGATCGGGTGATCGGGCATCACCAGCGAGAAATCGGCGTTGACCTTGATCTTCTGCCCGCCTTCGGGCACCTTGATGTGCTGATACATGAAAATGAATCTCCGCTGGCTTCGCCGTGGTGGAATGCAGCCCGAAATTCTAAGTCGGATGAAGAACGATGAATGAGAAGCTCCGAACCCTCGCCGCCGGCCTTGCCGGCCTTTGCTTCGCGTCCTGTGGCGTGGCCCAGGACGGACCGCAGTCGCTGCCGAAGATCCGGCTCAACGCCGGCATCCACAACATCGATGCTCAATTGGCGCAGAGCGCCGAGCAACGCGAGATCGGGCTGATGTTCCGCCCGGTCATGGCCGCCAGCGAAGGCATGCTCTTCGTGTTCGAGCGGGCCGGTCAGCAGTGCTTCTGGATGAAGAACACGCTCATTCCGCTCGATGCCGCGTTCCTCGCCGACGACGGCGCCGTCGTCAACATCGAGCACATGAAGCCGCAGACGCTCGACGGGCATTGCTCGGAAAAGCCGGTGCGCTACGTCCTCGAGATGAACGACGGCTGGTTCGCCAAGCGCGGCGTCAAGCCGGGCTACAAGCTGAAGGGCCTGCCCGCGGCGCAATGAGCCCTCGCCCGGGCGGGCGAAGGCGGATCGACTTCAGGCGAAGTTCTTCGCCACGAAATCCCAGTTGACAAGCGAGTTCAGAAAGGCCTCGGCCCACTTCGGACGGGCGTTGCGATAGTCGATGTAGTAGGCGTGCTCCCAGACGTCGATCGTCAGGAGCGCCTTGTCAGCGGTGGTGAGCGGCGTTCCCGCGGCGCCCATGTTGACGATGTCGACGCTGCCGTCGCCCTTCTTCACGAGCCAGGTCCAGCCGGAGCCGAAGTTGCCGACCGCGCTCTTCTGGAAGGCTTCCTTGAAGGCGGCGTAGCCGCCCCACTTGGCCTTGATCGCGTCGCCCAGCGCGCCGGAGGGCTCGCCGCCGCCGGACGGCTTCATGCAGTTCCAGAAGAAGGTGTGGTTCCAGATCTGCGCCGCGTTGTTGTAGATGCCGCCGGTCGCCTTCTTGACGATGTCCTCGAGCGCCATCGTTTCGAACTCGGTTCCCTTCTGCAGGTTGTTCAGGTTGTCGACGTAGGCCTTGTGGTGCTTGCCGTAGTGGTACTCGAGCGTCTCCTTGCTGAGGCTGGGCGCGAGCGCGTCCATCGCATAGGGCAGCGGGGGCAGGGTGTGTTCCATGACTTTCCTCTTTGCGAACGGGTGGGCTTGCCGAAGATTGTAGGCAGCTCGCGATGGCGGCATTCGGCGTGCCCGCGCATCGCTGCATCGCCAGTGGCTTCAGGGTGATGGCGGGATCGCGGTCGTCGACCGGACGTCGAGATCGGCAAGGCCGTCGTAGAGCGTCGCGACGAGCGCGTCGCCGGCACGTATCTGCATCGCCGACGAGACCGGGTGCCCGGCCGGGTCTGCGAGCAAGGCGTAGCCACGCGCCAGGATCCGACGCGGGTCGATGGCCTCGAGACGGATCGCCGCGGCATCGACGCGCGCCGCCCGCCGCGCCAGGTCGCGCCGCAGCAGGGCATGGGCGCGCGCCGCCGCCGCGTCGCTGGTGGCACGGCACAGCGCCAGGTCGCGTCGCAACGCTGTCGCGAGCCGCTGCGCCAGCAGATCGAGATCGTGGCCGCGCCGCGCCAGGCCGTCGCTCGGTCGGGCCAGGCGCAGGGCGGCCCGGTCGAGCCGCTGCGCCTCGCGCTCCAGCGCCGCCGACACGCGACGCGTCAATGCCGTCTCCGCCGCCATGAGCGCTACGAGCGCAGCCGCTGTGGCCGGAGCGATCAGCTCGGCAGCGGCGGTCGGCGTCGGCGCGCGCAGGTCGGCGGCGAGATCGGACAGGGTCACGTCGGTCTAGTGGCCGATGCCGCTCACTACCGGCATCGGCGCGACGCGGATCGCCCGCACTACGCTCTCTTCGTTGAAGGCCCACAAGTCTTCGAGCGAGCCGCCGCCGCGGCAGGCGATCAACACGTCGACCTCGCGCCGTGCCGCAGCCGCGGTGATCGCCTGGCACAAGGCGGCGGGCGCCTCGACGCCCTGCACGAGACTCGGGTAGACGACGACGTGCAGATGCGGCGAGCGTCCCGCCAGCGTCGTCGCGACGTCGTGCAAGGCGGCGCCTGCCAGCGACGTGACGACGCCGACGGCTCGCGGGTAAGGCGGGAGCGCGCGCCTCGCGGCGGCGTCGAACAGGCCCTCGGCCTCCAGCTTGGCCTTCAGCTGCAGGAATCGTTCGTAGAGCGCCCCGGCGCCGCTCTTGGTCATGGCTTCGACGACCAGCTGCAGCTCGCCGCGCGGCTCGTAAACTGCGAGCCGGCCGCGCACCTCGACGGCGTCGCCTTCGCGTGACAGGAACACCGATAGCTATGCGGCGCGCCGGAACATCGCGCAGCGCAAGGCAGCGCCGCCTTGCGGATCCTTCAGACTGAAATAGCAATGGCCGCTGGCGGCGCGCGAGAAGCCCGAGATC
>JANXWR010000175.1 GCA_025351025.1 Burkholderiales bacterium
GCGGTCGCCGTAGAGCAGCTTCAGCCGCTCGCGGATGTTGGCCAGGCCGATGCCGGTGCCGGCGGTCTCGGCCTTGCCGAAGCCGAGCCCGGTGTCGGCGACGGTGACGGCGAGCTTGCCGTGCACGATCTCGGCCGAGACCGAGAGCTGGCCGCCCTCGGCCTTGGGTTCGAGGCCGTGCTTGATGGCGTTTTCGACGAGCGACTGGATCATCATCGACGGGAACTCGGCGGAAAGCAGTCCCTCGGGCACGTGGATGCTCGTCTGCAGGCGATCTTCCATGCGCACCTTGAGGATCTCGAGGTAGGGTCGGATCACCGCCATCTCGCGACCGAGGTTGTGCGACAGGGGGGTCGACTCGCGCATCGACGGCATCGAGGCGCGCAGCAGCGCGATCAGGTTCTTCTGCATCTGGCTGGCACGCGGCGGGTCGGTCTCGATCAGGTGGTCGATCGAAGCCAGTGTGTTGAAGAGAAAGTGCGGCTCGACCTGTGCCTGTATCGCCGCCATGCGCGCCTCGACAACCTGGCGCTTGAGCTGCTCTGACTCGGCGGTCTCGGTCGCTTCGGCGGCCTTCACCTCGGCCTGGATGGTTCCCTTGTAGCTAACCTTGAGGATCGCCGAGGCGACGATGAGCAGGAAGGCGATGTCGGGAAACGAGTCGCCCATGGTCGTCGTCTGGACGCGGCGGATCGAAGTGACCGATCCCTTTGCGCTCGCATCGGCCTCCTCGGCGGCAGCCTCTTCGGCGCTGCGTTGCGAATCGCGGATCGCCTCGACGACTGCCGACTTCGCCTCCTCGACGGCCTCGCGCACCGCCTCGCTGTCGGCGCCCGGCGGCAGCTTGATCTCGACGCCGCCGCCGCCGATCGATACCGCAGGTGCGGCGCCGACGCTCGCCTCCGCGTCCGCTCCGGACGCTGCCGATGCGGCGGCGCTGGAGGCGCTTGCGGCGCTGGCGGCACTTGCCGGCGCCGCACTGCGGGCACGCGGGCTGATGCGAACGCCGTCCTTGTCGATCGAGATCTTGACGTCGCGGCCATGCGAGTCCTGCTTGTCGATCCTGACCATCGGCTCGTGCTTGCCAGCCTTTGGCGGCGTCGGCGGCGTCGGAATCTTCGGCGTCGTGATCGTCGTCACCTCGGTGCCGGCGATCGGCAGGTTGAATGGCGGCAGCTTGGCCAGAATCGCGGCGCTGATCAGCAGCAGCACCGAGAGCAGGAGAAAGCGCATCCAGGTAATGCCGACGAGCCAGTTGCCATAGGCGTGGAAGAGGCGGACGGCGCCGGCGGTGAAGCGTTGGCGGCCGCTTTCGGGTGGCGGCGGGGACTGGGGCGTGGCAGGCGAAGAGGGCGACATGGGACGGTGACTCGGGCTTTGCGTGCACTGTAGAGGCGTGCCTGCCCCCGGCCAACCGCGCTGCGATGGAGTGCCGGCCGGGAACGACAGGCTGCAGGCGCGGCCGATGGGGCCGCGGTGGCGACTCCGTCGTGAGGACGGCGCCGGCCGAAAGGACGGGCGCGCCGCCGCCGCCTCAGTCCGACAGCTACGGGTCGAGCGGCTGCGTCAGGGGTTGCGTGTCCTGCGCCTCCAGCGGCACCGGCCACGGATCGGCCGCCGCGGCACCGAGGCGCAAGGGTCCGGCGCGCCAGTCGGCCATCAGCGCGTCCCATTTCGGACGCGCCGCGTCGAGGTGGCGGGCCTTGACGTGACCGTAGCCGCGGATCATCTCCGGCACGCGCGCGATCTCGACCGCAAGCGCCAGGTTGGCGGGGCCCAACGTGCGCAGCACTTCGTCGATCGAATCGCGGTATTCGGTGATCAGCGCGCGCTCGGTCTTCCGCTCCTCGGTGCGGCCGAACGGATCGAAGGGCGTGCCGCGCAGACCCTTTAGTCGCGCCAGGACGCGAAACGCGCTGAGCATCCACGGTCCGAACGGCTGCTTCTGCAGCTCGCCCTTGTCGTTCTTCCTGGCGATGGCTGGTGGCGCCAGGTGATAGTGGAGCTTGAAGTCCTGGCCCATCTTGCCTTCGAACTGGCCGGCCACCTTGTCGAGGAACTTCGTGTCGCTGTGCAGTCGCGCCACTTCGTACTCGTCCTTGTAAGCCATCAGCTTGAAGAGATAGCGCGCGACCGCCTCGGTGAGCCGGGTGCCCGGCTTGGCTGCTTCCGGGCGTGTCGCGGTGCGCGAGAACGCTGCCTCCACTTCCTTGGCGCGCACCGTGTCGACGAAGCTCTTGTACTGCGCCGCGTAGCCGGCGTTCTGGTACGCGGTCAGGAACTCGACGCGCCTGGCGATCATGTCGTCGATGTTGGTCGTGCGCTTGACGAGCTCGATCACCTGGCCGGTCTTGACCAGCGCCTTCACCGCCTGCGGGTCGCTGGCGGCGCGGCGACCCCATTCGAACGCCGCCTTGTTGTTGTCGATCTGCACGCCGTTCAGCTCGATGGCGCGCATCAGCGCCGCGTGGCCGAGCGGCACCTGGCCTTGCTGCCAGGCGTAGCCGAGCATCAACGGGTTGGTGTAGATCGAGTCGCCGATCAGCTGCACGGCGAGCGTGTCGGCGTCGAGCCTGCCGACGTGGTCGGGACCGGCCGCCTCGAGCACCAGCGTTTCGCACTGGCCGGCGGGGAACTGCCAGTCGGGGTCGCTGACGAAGGCGGCGGTCGGCGTCGCGTGGGTGTTCATCGCGACATAGGTGCGGCCGGTGCGCATGACGGCGAGCGTTGCCTTGTTCGCGGCGACGATCGGGTCGCAGGCGATCACCACATCGGCCTCGGAAGTGCCGACCTTGGTCGAGAGGATGGCGTCGGCGCGGTTGGCGATCTGGATGTGGCTCCAGGTGGCGCCGCCCTTTTGCGCCAGGCCGGCGGCGTCCTGCGTGACGATGCCCTTGCCCTCGAGGTGCGCGGCCATGCCGAGCAACTGGCCGATCGTGATGACGCCGGTGCCGCCGACGCCGGCGACGACGATGCCCCAGGGCTTTTCCGCCACCGGCAACACCGGGTCGGGCGGCGTGCCGACGCTCGACAGCTTGGGCCGCGACGTCGCGCCCTTCTTCGCGCTCTTCAGCTTGCCGCCTTCGACGGTGACGAAGCTCGGGCAGAAGCCCTTCAGACAGGAGTAGTCCTTGTTGCAGGTGTTCTGGTTGATGCGGCGCTTGCGCCCGAACTCGGTCTCGATCGGCTCGACCGAGAGACAGTTGCTCTGCACCGAGCAGTCGCCGCAGCCTTCGCAGACCAGCTCGTTGATGATGACGCGCTTGGCCGGATCTTCCATCGTGCCGCGCTTCCTGCGCCGGCGCTTCTCGGTGGCGCAGGTCTGGTCGTAGACGATGACGGTGCAGCCGGCGATCTCGCGCAGCTCCTTCTGGATGGCGTCGAGCTCGTCGCGGTGATGCACGGTCACGCCGCGCGCCAGGCGCGACTTGATCTCGGCCTCGTCGTACTTCTCGGGCTCGTCGCTGACGACGACGATCCTCGTCGCGCCCTCGGCGTCGAGCTCGCGCGTCATCTCCGGCACCTTGAGCGTGCCGTCGACCGGCTGGCCGCCGGTCATCGCCACCGCGTCGTTGAAGAGGATCTTGTAGGTGATGTTGACCTTCGCCGCGATCGACTGGCGCACCGCGAGCAGGCCCGAGTGGTAGTAGGTGCCGTCGCCGAGGTTGGCGAAGATGTGGTTGTCGGTGGTGAACGGTGCCTGGCCGATCCACGACACGCCCTCGCCGCCCATCTGGCTGAAGGTCACGGTCGAGCGGTTCATCCACACCGCCATGTAGTGGCAGCCGATGCCGGCGACGGCGCGCGAGCCCTCGGGCACCTTGGTCGAGGTGTTGTGCGGGCAGCCGCTGCAGAAAAACGGCGGCCGGTCGACGGCGGCCAGGCCGCTGCCGACGGTGGTGACGGTGAGGCTGGCCTCCTTCGATTCGATCAGGGCGACGCGCATCGCCATGCGCGCCGAGACCTCGGCGTCGACGCCGAGCTTGGCCAGGCGCTTGGCGATCGCCTTGGCGATGATCGAGGGCGTCAGGTCGGCCTGCGCGCGCAGCAGCCAGTGCGAGGCCGGGTTGGCCTGGCTCCATTCGCCGCCGGAGAGGTCGTCCTCGGCCTGGTCGAACTTGCCGAGCACGTTCGGCCGCACATCGGGCCGCCAGCCGTAGAGCTCGTCCTTGATCTGGTATTCGATGACCTGGCGCTTCTCCTCGACGACCAGGATCTCCTGCAGGCCGAGCGCGAAGTCGCGGGTGATCGTGGCCTCGAGCGGCCAGACGACGTTGACCTTGTGCAGGCGCAGGCCGATGTGGCGGCAGGTCTCGTCGTCGAGGCCCAGGTCGGCGAGCGCCTGGCGCGTGTCGTTGTAGGCCTTGCCGGAGGCGATGATGCCGAAGCGGTCGTTGGGCCCCTCGATGACGTTGTAGTTGAGCCGGTTCGCTCGCACGTAGGCGAGCGCGGCGTACCACTTGTAGTCCATCAGCCGCGCTTCCTGCTCGAGCGGCGGGTCGGGCCAGCGGATGTGCAGGCCGCCCGGCGGCATGCGAAAGTCCTCGGGCAGGATGATGTCGACACGGTCCGGATCGACCGAGACGCTGGACGACGACTCGACGATCTCCTGGATCGTCTTCATCGCCGACCAGACGCCGGCGAAACGGCTGAGCGCGAACGCGTGCAAGCCCATGTCGAGGATGTCCTGCACCGATGACGGAAAGAATACCGGCAGGCCGCAGGCCTTGAAGATGTGGTCGCTCTGGTGCGCCGCGGTCGAGCTCTTGGCGATGTGATCGTCGCCGGCCAGGGCGATGACGCCGCCGTGCTTGGCGGTGCCGGCCATGTTGGCGTGCTTGAAGACGTCGGAGCAGCGGTCGACGCCCGGGCCCTTGCCGTACCAGATGCCGAACACGCCGTCGACCTTCTTCGTCTCTGGATAGAGGGCGAGCTGCTGCGAGCCCCACACGGCGGTTGCCGCCAGCTCTTCGTTGACGCCAGGCTGGAAGACGATGTTCTGGGCCGCGAGGTGCTTCTTCGCCGCCCACAGCGCCTGGTCGTAGCCGCCGAGCGGCGAGCCGCGGTAGCCGCTGATGAAGCCGCCGGTGTTCAGGCCGAACATCGCATCGCGCTTCTTCTGCAGCATCGGCAGGCGCACCAGCGCTTGTGTGCCGCTCATGAAGGCGCGGCCGTGTTCGAGCGAGTACTTGTCGTCGAGCGTGACGCTCTCGAGCGCCTTGCGGATGGCTTCGGGAAGGGGGGCATTCATCGGGGCACTCCGAAGAGAAGTCAGCTGCGAATGGCACGAGCCGAGCTCGTGACCCGGTCGCGCATCCGAGAGTGTAGGGATTCGCCCGGTCTGCCACGGCGCCGGCGCTTGATGTCCGGCCGGCCGGTACGGTGTCTAGGCCTTGTCTAGGCTGCGCTCAGCGGGCCGCGGCGAGCGGCGGGCGCAGACGCGCCAGCAGGCCATGTGGCGCCACGGGCAGCAGGTCGAGCGTGCCGCCGTGACTGCGCGCGATGCGCTCGACGATGGCCAGGCCGAGCCCCGCGCCCGGGCCGTGCGCAGCGACGGCCAGGGCAACGCGACGGCAGTGAGCGGCGCCGTGCGCGGCCCGAACGGCGCCACCGCGGCGCGCGCCGGCAAGACGACTGGTCGGCGCCGACGGCAGCGCCACGCACCAGTGCGGCTACGTCGCGCAGGGCGCGAAAGGCAGCCTGCGAAGCAGTCGCAGCGCGACGCGCAACAGCGACGGCAGCGACGGCAGCGACGGCAGCGTGACGCAAAGCCGCACGACCGCCGGCACGAGCAGCGCCACCGGCAACGGCGCGACGACCGAGTCGTACAGCACGGGCAGCGGCCGCGCCCGGTCGACCTCGTGCTTCGACGCGAGCGGTGTCAGCATCGCCTGCCCGGGCAAGCCTTGAAGTCCGTCAACCTCGTTCGATGGAGACCTCCGATGACAACGACAACCTCCCTGCGTCGCACCGCGAGCCGCATCGGTCTGGCGTTCCTGATCGGCGCCCCTGCCGCGGGCGGTGCGCTCGCGCAGCGGGCCGACGCCGGCCGTGCACGCCAGATGGGCGCCGAGTTGCAAGGGCACGCAGTCGTCGCCATGAGTTCGATCCACCCCGGTGCCTACACCGAGGTCGTCGACGCCTTCATCGCCGAGGCCCTGGCGACTCGTCGTTGACTGGGGCGGCGCAGCCGATCCTCCGGGCGCGCGAAGCCGGGCCCGGCTTTTGGTAGCCTTGGCCGCATGCCCTACATGCTGCTCATGATCGAACCCGTCAGCCAGCGCCAGGAGCGCGGCGTCGAAGCTGGCCACATGGTCTACGACCGCATGCTCGCCTTTGCCGAGAGCCTGAAGGCGCGCGGTCTGCTGCGCGGCGTCGAGTCGCTCGCCGCGCAGTCCGAGGGCGCGCGCGTTCGCGTTCGCGACGGACGCAGCAGCGTCATCGACGGGCCGTTCGCCGAGGCCAAGGAAATGATCGGCGGCTTCTTCCTCGTCGACGTCGCGACGCGCGAGGAAGCGGTGGCGCTCGCCACGGACTGTCCGGCCGCCGAGTGGTGCACGGTCGAGGTCCGCAAGCTCGGGCCCTGCTGGGAGTAAGGCCGTCGGCAACGAAACGGCTCGCCCGGATCAGGCGCTGACGACGCCGACGCCGGCGATCCACCGCGCGATCGAGGCGGTCTGGCGCATCGAGTCGGCGAAGGTGATCGCCAGCGTCGCGCGGCTGGTGCGCGACGTCGGCCTCGCCGAAGAGCTGGCCCAGGACGCGCTCGTCGCCGCGCTCGAGCACTGGCCCGGCGCAGGCGTGCCCGACAACCCGGGCGCCTGGCTCATGACGACGGCCAAGCGACGTGCCCTCGATAAGTTGCGCCAGGACGCGCTGCATGCGAGAAAGCACGAGGAGCTCGGCGCCGACCTAGAAGCCCTGCAGGTGCACGTCGTTCCCGATTTCGTCGACGCGCTCGCCGCCGCCGAAGCCGACGACATCGGCGACGACCTGCTGCGCCTCGTCTTCACCGCCTGCCATCCGGTGCTCTCCACCGAAGGCCGGGTCGCCCTCACGCTGCGCGTGGTCGGCGGGCTGACGACCGACGAGATCGCGCGCGCCTTCCTCGTGCCCGAGGCGACGGTGGCGCAGCGCATCGTGCGCGCCAAGAAGACGCTCGACGCGGGCAAGGTGCCGTTCGAGGTGCCCGGCGCGAGCGAGCGCGCGACGCGCCTGGCCTCGGTGCTCGAGGTCATCTACCTCGTCTTCAACGAAGGCTATTCGGCGACCGCGGGCGACGACTGGATGCGGCCGGCGCTCTGCGACGAGGCGCTCAGGCTCGGCCGCGTCCTGGCCGGTCTCATGGCCGACGAAAGCGAGGTGCATGGCCTGGTCGCGCTGATGGAGATCCAGGCGTCGCGTAACCATGCGCGCGTCGATTCCGGAGGGCGTCCGGTGTTGCTGCTCGAGCAGGACCGCTCGCGCTGGGACCCGCTCCTGATCCGCCGCGGCCTGGTCGCGCTGGCGCGCTGCGAAGGCCTCGGTGGCACGCGTGGCGCGTATGCGCTGCAGGCCGCGCTCGCCGCCTGCCATGCGCGGGCACGAACGGCCGAAGCCACCGACTGGCCGCGCATCGCCGCGCTCTACGGGACCTTGGCCGAGGTGGCGCCGTCGCCGATCGTCGAGCTGAACCGTGCCGTCGCCGTGGCCATGGCCTTCGGGCCGCAGGCCGGCCTGGCCATCGCCGATGCGCTGCGCGACGAGCCGTCGCTGGCCCGCTATCACCTGCTGCCGAGCGTGCGCGGCGACCTGCTCGCCAAGCTCGGCCGAGGCGACGAAGCCCGCGCCGAATTCGCCCGCGCCGCCGAGATGACGCGCAACACCCGCGAGCGCGAGCTGCTGCTGGCGCGCGCCGGCGCCGAGGACGGGTCGTGACGGCATCAGGACGGCGCGCCGGCACGGCCGCCGCGCTCGGCACGGCGCAGACGCTCTCCTGGGCCTCGACTTACTATCTGCCAGCGATGCTGGCGACGCCGATTGCCAGGGACCTCGGCATCAGCGCGCCGACCGTGTTCGCGGCGTTCTCGCTCCGAGGCCCCGTATACCGCGGGGCCAGGCCGGCGGGACCGGCGCCCACCACCGCGAGGTCGAACACCGACTCGTGGTCGAAGTCCTCGGTGATGCCGAGCGCGTCGGCCAGCGCGGCGAGCGTCGGGTTGCGCAGTGCCCGGTGCCCGGGCAGGACGACCACCGGAAGCTCGTCGGCGCGAAGCGAGAAGCACTCGAGAAGGCCGCCGGCGTCGGCGTCCTTCTCGGTGTCGAACACCCGCATCGGGTAGGCGTTGCGGTTCAGGAACTGCTGCAGGCGCAGGGTGTCGACGCTATGCGCCGGGCCAATCAGCACCGCCGCCCCCTGGCCGTGCTTGATCAGGCCGACGCGGCGCAGGATGAAGGCGCGCATGATGACTTCGCCGATGTCGGGCTCGCTTTGCACGAGGCGGCGGAAATCGGCGCGCTTGATGCGCACGACGCGCGTGAGGGCAGGGCCGGCGCGTCCGTTGACCAGGATCGCGCGGTCGTTGAAGAGGTCGAGCTCGCCCGTGAACTCGCGCGCGAGCTGCGGCCTGAGAACGCGCGCCGTGCCGTCGTCGTCGAGCTCGAAGACCTCGATCGTTCCTTCCAGAATGAGAAGGAAGTCCCGGCCCCGATCGCCGCGCTGGAACACCAGGGTGTGCGGCGCGAGTTGCTCTTTGCTGCCGTAGCGCGCGACCCGCTCCGCCATCTCCTCGCTCAGGCGAGGGAAGGTCTGCGCCTCGCGCGCCCACGGGTCGGTCGGATCGAGCTCACCCTCGGGGCGCGAGGTCTCGGCGTCCGCATTGGTCATGCCCGAGTCTACGGAAAGAGGCGGTCGGTCCGCCTCTTCCGAAAGGCCTATAACGCGCTCAGGCGGCGACGAACTTCAGTGCCACGCCGTTGTTGCAGTAGCGCTTGCCCGTCGGCCGCGGGCCGTCGTCGAAGACGTGACCCTGGTGGCCTTCGCAGCGGGCGCAGTGGTACTCGGTGCGCGGCATGATCATCTTCACGTCGGTCTTGGTCACGAGGGCGCCCGGCAGCGAGGCGTAGAAGCTCGGCCAGCCGGTGCCGCTCTCGAACTTGGTGTCCGACGAGAAGAGCGGCAGGTCGCAGCCGAGGCAATAGAAGGCGCCCTTGCGGTGCTCGGCGTTGAGGGGGCTCGAGCCGGGGTATTCGGTGCCCTCGTGGCGCAGCACGTCGTAAGAGGCAGCCGGCAGGCGCTTCTTCCACTCGGCGTCGGGGAGGACCAGCTTCTCGACCGTGGGCGTGGGTCCTTGCGCGGCGGCGAGCGTCGGCCCGAGGCCGAAGGCGGACAGGGCGGCGAGAAAGGGACGGCGGGTCATGATTCGCATCTCCAGGTGAACGGGTTCGGAGCCATTTTGTCGCGGCCAGGGCCGGGAATCTTTCGTCTCCCTACGTGGCGCCCGCGCCGACGGACGCAAGGGCCTGCTCGCGCCGGGGTGACGCGCGCCGTCAGCGCGGCCACAAGACCCACATGCGCAACGCCTGCTTCATGCGACCGGCTTGTGCCTCGGCCTCGTCGCCCCAGCCCCAGAAGTAGTCGGCGCGGACGGCACCCGTGATCGCCGTGCCGGTGTCCTGGGCGACGACGAGTCGGCGCAGCGGCACGGCCGAGAGCGGCTCGGTCGTGTCGAGCCAGATGGGCGTGCCGTAGGGGACGCTTTGCGCGTCGACGGCGATCGAGCGGCCGGGCGTCAGCGGCACGCCCTGGGCGCCCTTCGGCCCGACCGCCGGGTCGGGCAACGGTTCTTCGCGAAAGAAGACGACGCGCGGATTGCTCCAGAGCAGATCGTCGACGCGCTTCGGGTTCTGCCGTGCCCAGGCGCGGATGCTGGGCCACGACACCTGGTCGAGTTTCAGCTCGCCCTGCTCGACGAGCCAGCGGCCGACCGATTTGTAGGGCTGGTCGTTGTGCGCGGCATAGGCGACGCGAACCCGCGCGCGCGGCTGGCCGTTGGCGTCGACGAAGACGAGCCGGCCCGAGCCCTGCACCTGCAGCAGCAGCGCGTCGAGTGGGTCGCGCAGCCAGGCGATCTCGCTGCCGGCCAGCGACCGGCGTGCCGCCGGCAGGGTGTCGAGCTGCTGCCGCGTCCAGTAGGGCTTGCGCGTCGCCAGATCGGCGGGCGGCGCGTACAGGGCGACGCGAAAGCCGGGCCGCGACGTGCGCGAGGCTTCGACCAGAGGCTCGAAGTAGCCGGTCGCCAGGCCGGAGGTCTCGCCCTCGAGCGACTCGACCTGCCAGGGACGCATGCGCGATTCGAGCCATTGCCGGGTCGTCGTGTCGCTGCCCGCCAGCCCTGCCGACTCGCGCCGCGCTTCGCCGCAGAGCACCGCCCAGCCCGGCGCCGGATGCTCGCAGCTGCGCAGCAGCACCGGCCAGGTTTCGGCGACGCGATCGGCGCTCCAGCCGGGCAGGTCGCTCCACGCGGCGGCGACCCAGCGCGAGCGCGCGCGCAGCATGGTCGCGGCGGCGCCCGGGGATGACGCTGTCGCGACTGGCGGCGCTGCCGCTTCGGGCCGCATCGGCGTCGGCGTCGGCGTCGGTGCGACGAGCGGCGTGCTCGAGCAGGCGACGAGCACCGCGCCCAGCGTTCCTAGAATGGCCTTCGCCAGGCGCCTGGCGCCGGAAAAGGCGATCGTCATGTGGGTCATTCTGCTGGAAGCCCTGGGCGCCCTCGCCCTGCTCGTGCTCATCGTCTGGTGGACGATGTTCTCGGGCCGCCGCCACGGCGAGCGTCGCGACGAGGAGTGAAGCGCGGCCGCGTCACGGCACGATCGCGAAGAAGAGGAAAGCGGCGAAGATTAGCAGGTGCACCGCGCCCTGCAACACGTTGGTTCGCCCGGCCGCCAACGTGATCGAGCCGACCGCGAAGGTCAGCGCGAGCAGCACCAGGTCCTTGGGCGAGAGGCCGAGCCGCAAGGGCAGGTCGAGGCCGATCGACAGCATCGCCACCACGAGAATGGTCAGGCCGATGCTCGCCAGGGACGAGCAGGGTCCAGAGCGGCATGCGCATGTCAGGCTTCCACGGGTGGTGCGGCGTCGCGCGGCGGCAGCAGGAACGAGGCCGGCGCATGCAGCAACCGGCGCCGCACGGCGCGATGGATGCGGCTGCGATCGGCCAGCCGGATGCCGCGCGAGCGCATGGCGACGCGAAAGGCGAGGAAGAAGCTGACCCCGAGGTTGAGCGTGCCGGTCGTGGCGATGCCGGCGACGCACCACCAGAAGGGCGCCGTCGCCAGCGTCGCCAGGCCGAGCGCGCCGACCGCCGCGGCA
>JANXWR010000325.1 GCA_025351025.1 Burkholderiales bacterium
GAGTCGCCGAGGTCGATCTCGCCCGTCGCGTGCTCGCGCAACAGCGCGAGGCGAACGCCGAGGCCCTGCGCCGATTCGCCATGCTCGGTGACGAGCCGACGCGACGGGAACTCGCGCAGCACCTCGGCCACCGGCGGCACGCTGCCGTTGACCTCGACACGCAGGTACTTGCCGAATCGGCAGCGCGCCGCGGCCAGGTCCCAGACGCTCTGCACGTTGAGCCGCACGCCACCCGAGAAGCGGTCCGGCTGCACCTTGCCCTGGACGATGACGAGCTCGTCCTCTTTCAGCAGATCGCGGTTGGCGTTGAGCAGCTCCTCGTGCGCCACCGCTTCCATCGCCTCGCTGCCGTCGTCGAGCTTGAAGATGGCGACGCGACCGCGCTGCCCGTTGACGACGCGCAGGTCGGAGACGATGCCGGCGAGCAGCAGCGGCTCGCGGCTGTCGATGACGTCGGCGAGCCTGAGCTTGGCGAAGCGCCGCACCTCGGCGGCGCTCTGGTCGAAGAGGTGGCCCGACAGATAGAAGCCGAGCGCCGCCTTCTCGAGCGTGAGCCGCTCCTTGATGCTCCAGGGCGCCGCGGCGACCAGTCCCGGCTCGTGCGTGCTGGCGCCGTGCGTGTCGCCGGCATCGTCGCTGCCGAAGTCGAACAGGCCACCCTGGTCGGCATGGGCCGCCTGCGTGTCGGCCCAGTCGAGGGCCAAGCCGACGCTGGCGAGCAGGCTCGAGCGCTCGCCGCCGAGCGCGTCTAAGGCACCCGACTTGATGAGCGCCTCGACGACGCGACGGTTGATCCGGCCGCGGTCGACGCGGGCGCAGAAATCGAACAGGCTGGTGAACGGGCCGCCGCTTTCGCGCGCCCCGACGATGGCCTCGATCGCGCCCTGCCCGGTGCCCTTGACGGCACCGAGGCCATAGCGGACGGCGCTCGCCGAGACGGGCTCGAAGCGGTAGGTGCCGGCGTTGATGTCAGGCGGAGCGATCGTCACGCCGAAGGTCCGGGCGTCGACGAGCAAGGCCTTCAGCTTGTCGCTGTTGTCGAGCTCGACCGTCATGTTCGCGGCGAAGAACTCGGCCGCGTAGTGAACCTTGATCCAGGCCGTGTGGTACGCGAGCAGCGAGTACGCCGCGGCATGTGACTTGTTGAAGCCGTATCCCGCGAACTTGAGCATCAGCGAGAAGACCTCGTCGGCGACGTCGGCCGGGATCTCCTTCTTCGCCGCGCCCTCGCGGAAGATGGCGCGGTGCTTGGCCATCTCGTCGAGCTTCTTCTTGCCCATGGCGCGGCGCAGCAGGTCGGCGCCGCCGAGCGAGTAGCCGCCCATCAGCCGGGCCGCCTCCATCACCTGCTCCTGGTAGACCATGATCCCGTAGGTCTCGCCGAGCACGCGCTCGAGGAGCGGATGCGGATAGGTCACCGTCTCCTTGCCGTTCTTGCGCAGGCAAAAGCTCGGGATGTTCTCCATCGGCCCGGGCCGGAACATGGCGTTGAGCGCGATCAGATCCTCTAGCCGGGCGGGCTTGGCCTCGCGCAGCATGCGCTGCATGCCGCCGCTTTCGAACTGGAACACCGATTCGGTCCGACCTTCGGAGAAGATGGCGTAGACCCTGGGATCGTCGAGCGGCAGCTTGTCGTAGTCGAAGCCGGCGCGCTCGGCATGGCGGGCGACGATGAAGTCCTTGGCCATCTCCAGGATGGTGAGCGTCGCCAGGCCGAGAAAGTCGAACTTGACCAGGCCGATCGCCTCGACGTCGTCCTTGTCGAACTGACTGACCGCGCTCTCGCTGCCAGGCTGCATGTAGAGCGGGCAGAAGTCGGTGATCCGGCCCGGTGCGATGAGCACCCCGCCGGCATGCATGCCGACGTTGCGGACGATGCCTTCGACGCGCTCGGCCAGCGCCAGCAGCTCGGCGACCTCGACCTCGTTTCGCTCGCGCTGCTCGATCTCGGGCGCTTCGCGGCGCGCGTAGATGACGCCCTCTTCCTTGTCGTGACCGTCTTCGGCGCGCGGCGGCCGGCGCAATGTCACCGTCTTGCCGGGCGGCGCCGGCACGAGCTTTGCCACGGAATCGACATGGCCGTAGCTCATGCCGAGAACCCGGCCGATATCGCGCAGCGCCGCCTTCGCCGCCATCGTGCCGAAGGTGGCGATCTGGCTCACCGCGTCGCGCCCGTACTTGTGCTTGACGTAGTCGATGACGCGGTCGCGGTTGGCCTGGCAAAAGTCGATGTCGAAGTCGGGCATCGAGACCCGCTCCGGGTTGAGGAAGCGTTCGAAGAGCAGGCCGTAGCGCAGCGGGTCGAGGCCGGTGATGTTGAGCGAGTAGGCGACCAGCGAGCCCGCGCCCGAGCCGCGTCCCGGGCCGACCGGGCAGCCGTTGCTGCGCGCAGTTGAAGAAGTCGGCAACGATCAGGAAGTAGCCCGGGAAGCCCATCTTCAGGATCGTCTCGATCTCGAAGTCGAGCCGCGTCTCGTAGCGCAGGCGCTCGCGCTCGCGCGCGGCCGGGTCGGGATAGAGTTGGCCGAGCCGGACCTCGAGCCCCTCGTGCGAGGCAATGCTGAAGTACTCGGTCATCGGCACGGCAACCTCGCCGACGCGCGGTGTCGCGAAGTCGGGCAGCTGCGGCTTGCCGAGCACGAGCTCGAGGTTGCAGCGCTTGGCGATCTCGACCGTGTTGGCGAGCGCGCTCGGCAGGTCGGCGAAGA
>JANXWR010000390.1 GCA_025351025.1 Burkholderiales bacterium
TCGAACAACGGCGCGCCGAAGGCGCGCCGATCGCGCACGTATTCGAGCGTCACGCGCAGGGCCTGCGTGCAGTGGCCGATCGCCATCGCGCCGAGGGCAATGCGCTCGGTCTGGAAGTTCTTCATCACCGAGTAGAAGCCGCGGTTCTCTTCGCCGAGCAGGTTATCGGCCGGAATGCGAACGTTCTCGAACACCAGCTCCGCGGTATCGGACGAAAGCCATCCCGACTTGTCGAGCGCGCGGCCGACGCGAAAGCCGGGCGTGCCCTTCTCGACCGCGAACATCGACATCGCATGCCCGCCCTCGCCGGTCTTGGCGGCGACGAAGTACAGGTCGGCGAGCACGCCGTTGGTGATGAAGAGCTTGCTGCCGTCGAGGATCCACTCGCCGCCGTCGGTCGAGCGCCTGGCCGTGGTGCGGATGCCGGCGACGTCGGAGCCGGCGCCGGGCTCGGAGATCGCGACGGCGGTGATCGTCTCCCCCGCCGTGATGCCCGGCATCCAGCGCGCCTTTTGCGCCGGCGTGCCGGCGTGATGCAGGTGCGGGCTCGCCATGTCGGTGTGCACGAGCACGGTGATGATGAAGCCGCCGAAGGTCGACTGCGAAAGCGCTTCGGCGAAGACCAGGTTGGTCAGCGCGTCGGCCTCGGCGCCACCGTGCTCGGTTTCGTACATGAGGCCGAGCAGGCCGGCGCCGCCGAGCTTCTTCAGCACCTCGCGTGGCGTGTGGCCGGCCTCTTCCCAGGCGAGCGCGTGCGGCTCGACCTCGCGGGCGATGAAGCGGGCGATCTGCTCCTGCAGCAGCTCGTGCTCGGGGGTGAGATAGATGTTGTCCAAAGGTGTTCGCGGTGCGCCTCGACGGAGCCCGCAAGCGTAGCGCAGGCGTCAGGCGGCTCCCGTCGCGTGGCCGAACAGCGAGGCTTCGGTCCAGCCGAGCGTCTTCAGCTCGGCCTCGCGGAAATGCGCTTCGCTCGGCATCAGAAACTCGTCGAGCGGCGGCGGCTTGATCGCCGTGCCGGCAAGCATGGCGTGGGCCTGGCCGCGGTGATGGACCTGGTGGTTGAGCAGATGGGCGATGACATGGCCGCGCCGCTCGCGCTGGATGCGACCCTTGGCACGGACCATGTCGACGACGTCTTCGAGCTGCGCCGCCGAGAGCGCGCCGACATGGGCGGTGAAGCGCTCGTCAGCGGCCGCCTGGGCATAGGCGAGGTCGGCGACGGTCTCGCAGTTCGGCGCGTCGCGCCACTGCCGCTCCATGTCGGCCTCGCCGTGCAGGGCCGCGAGGTAATAGAGATCGACGGCGAGGATGTGGTTGAGCGTCTTCGCCAGGCTGGGGAAGAAGCTGGTGCGCGGCGCCGCGAATTCCTCGCCCGAGAGCGTGCGCATGGCGTGATGCAGACGGTGGTTGGCGAGCCGGTTGGCGTGCGCCTGCGTGCGCAGATAGCCGAGCAATTCCATATCGATCTTCAGTTGAAAGAGGTGGTGCCTAGAACGGGCCACTGGCCAGCCAGCGCTCTATTTGCGCGCACCGGTCGTTGCCCCAGAAAGGCTCGCCGTCGACGATGAAAAAGGGCGCGCCGAACACGCCGCGCGCGATCGCCTCGTCGCAGGCCTGGCGCAGGCGAGTCTTCCAGGCCGGTGCCGTCCAGACGGATTCGGCCTCGCCAGCGTCGATGCCGAACTCGGCGGCGAGGCGCTTCAGTCCGTCGGCGTCGGCGAGATTGACGTTGCGCGTGAAGTAAGCGCGCAGACAGTGCCGCGCCCACGGCGCCGCCGAGGCGGGCCGCTCGTCCTTCAGCCACCAGAACAGGCGCGCCGCGTTCTGCGTGGCGATCGGAAAAGGATCGGGCAAGGTGAACGGCACGCCGGCGAAGCGCGCCGACCGATCGAAGTCGTGCAGCGAATATTCGCGCTTGATCGGGTAGCTGACCGGGCTCTTCAACTCGGCCGCCTGGCAGGTGACACCGAGCAGGATCGCCTTCCAGTCGACGGTGCGGCCGTGCCGCGCGGCCAGCGCCTCGATCCATTCCGACGCGATGTAGGTATAGGGCGACGAGAAATCGAAATAGAAGTCGATGGCGGCGTGCGGCGCGGGCATGGCAAAGAGTACTTGGCCGCCCGTGCCACGACAAGAGGCGCCGCCCGAACGCGCCTTGGCTCACACTCTCATTTGCGCAAAGGAGAGCTTCATGGATCGATCGTCGAACGAGGCCCTGGCCAAGGCGCCGCCGCGCGCGCTGAAGGACCTGCCCGGCCCGCAGCCCTGGCCTCTGCTCGGCAACCTGCCGCAACTCGATCTGCCGCGCATGCACGAAAAGCTCGAAGGCTGGGCCGAGCAATACGGTCCGCTGTACCGGCTGACGCTCGGCGGCAAACCGATCGTCGTGCTTGCCGATGGGCCGCTCATCGCCGGCATCCTGCGCGACCGGCCCGACGGATGGCGCCGCATCGGCGTCATCGCCTCGGTCATCAACGAGATGGGCGGCGACGGCGTGTTCACCGCCGAGGGCTACGACTGGCGGCGCCAGCGCCGGCTCGTCATGTCGGCCTTCGATCCGGGCCACCTGGCGCGCTTCTTCCCGTCGCTGGTACGAGTGACCGAGCGCTTCGACCGTCGCCTCGCCGAAGCGGCGAAGAGCGGCGAGGCGATCGACCTGCAGGCGCAGCTCATGCGCTACACCGTCGACGTCACGGCGGGCCTCGCCTTCGGCTCCGACGTCAACACCCTCGAGGGCGGAAGCGACGTCCTGCAGGAGCATCTCGACAAGATCTTCCCGATGATCTATCGGCGCATCAACTTGCCGTTTCCTTACTGGCGCCACTTGCGTCTGCCGATCGACCGCGCCTTCGACCGGCACCTGGCCGAAGTGCACAAGGCCGTGCATCGCTTCATCGACGAGGCGCGGCAGCGCATGACCATAGAGCCCGAGCGCGCCGCCAAGCCGCCCAACCTGCTGGAAGCGTTGCTCGCCGCACGCGACGCCGACGGCAGTGCCTTGAGCGAGGCGCAGATCGCCGGCAACGTGCTGACCGTGCTGCTCGGCGGCGAGGACACCACCGCCAACACGCTGTGCTGGGCACTTTTTCTGCTGCACCGCGACCGTGCCGCATGGGACCGGCTGGTTGCCGAGGTCGACGCCACCGTCGCCGACGACCAGCGCGTGTTGCACGACTTCGATCGCTCCCGCGGCCTCGACTACCTCGAGGCCTGCCTGCACGAGGCGATGCGACTGCGCCCGGTGGCGCCGCTCATCTTCGTTGAATCGTTGCGCGATACGACGCTGGCAGGCATGCCGCTGAAGAAGGGCACGATCGTGTTCTGCGTCATGCGCAAGTCGGCGACCGACGCGGCGACACTGGGCAGCGACGCGGCCGAGTTCCGCCCTGCCCGCTGGCTCGATGGCGGCAGCGACGGCACGCGCGCGCTGAACCGCGCCGCCATGCCCTTCGGCGCCGGGCCGCGGCTCTGCCCGGGGCGCTACCTCGCGCTCGTCGAGATGAAGATGGTGCTGTCGTTGATCGCGCGCAACTACACGCTCTTCGACGTCGGCACGGCGTCGGGCGAGCCGCCCGCCGAGCGCCTGGCCTTCGCGATGTTCCCGGTCGGACTGCGCATGAAGCTGGCGCCGCGGCCCGGACGCTGAACACCTCCTGTCATTCTGAGCACGGCGAAGAATCCCGGACCTGGCGGCAAGCGAGATCCTTCGCTTCGCTCAGGATGACAGGCAGCTGGTCAGCCGAGCGCCCGCGCGATGAGGATCTTCTGCACGTCGGACGTGCCCTCGTAGATCTGGCAGACGCGCACG
>JANXWR010000400.1 GCA_025351025.1 Burkholderiales bacterium
CTTCAGCACGACCTGGCTGACCGCCGCTTCGGTTGCATAACCGAAGGCGTAGTCGGCGGTGATGAAGAACCAGGTGTCGCCACCCGACTTCACGACCTCGCTGCCGATGCTTTGTGCCAGGCCGTAGCTGTCGCGCGACCACTGCACGCTGTAGGGGCTGCACGATTTGCCGCTGAAGGCGGTCGATGCGCCGGCGGTAAGCAACACCACCTTCTTCGCGTTCTTCACGACCTCGAGCACGGCCAGCGCAACCGACGAGTTCGGCAGGTCGACGATGACGTCGACGCCGTCGGTGTCGAACCAGCGGCGTGCCATCACGGAAGCGACATCCGGCTTGTTCTGGGTGTCGCCGACGACGATCTCGATCGGGCGGCCCGCCACCTTGCCGCCGAAGTCCTCGACCGCCATGCGCGCCGCGATCACGCTGCCCGGGCCGACCAGCTCGGAGGTCATCCCCGCCAGATCGGTCATGACGCCGATGCGAACGGGCTTCGCGGCCTGGCCGAGCGCGCCCGTCGCCAAAAGGCCGAGCGGTATCAAGAGCGCCGCGAAAAGGCGATTGAGGTGCATTTCGTCTCCGGTCGTTTTGACGTCTAGTCTTCGATCAGGGCGCCGAGCATCGGCGCGAGGCGCAGGAGGCGGGGGATGCGCTCGACGCCGATGCGCCGGTCGAGCTCCTCGTGCCAGTGATAGATGCGGCGCTCCTGGTAGCTGAGCGGCACGCCCTTGAAGCCGGGCGAGCTGATCGAGGCCTGGATCGGCGCCACGAAGGACACGTCTTCGTCGACGATGCGATCGAAGTTGGCGATGCGCGTCTCCCACAGCGGGTCGCGCTCGCCGCCGCCCCAATCGGGCGCGAACCAGAGCACTTCCATCATCGTGCGGCCGAGGCCGATCGGCCAGATCGCGACGCAGGGAATGCCGCTCGGCGCGATCGGCAGGATCAGGTTCGGAAAGAGGCTGTAGCTCGGGTTGTGGTCGCGCTCGATGGTCGTGGCGGTGGCCATCTCCGGCATGCCGATGGTGCCGGGGTCGACCCAGTTGGCGCGCCGGTTCGGCGTCAACATCATCGAGTGGCCGTTCTTCCACAGGTGAACGCTGGTGCCGGTGGCGTCGAAGATGCGGTGCGTCGTCTGCTGGTGCAGAAGGCGGAAGTGATAGGCCTCGAGAAAGTTCTCCAGCACGACCTTGTAGTTGCCGTCGAGCTCGATGGTTCGCCGGTGCACCAGCCGCAGCTCGTGCAACGGCAGATGCCGGAAGAAGCGTGCGATGGGCTCGAGAAAGGTCTCGAGCGGCTCCGCCTTGTCGTCCTCGCAGACGAAGATGAAGTTGCCGAGCTGGCCGCAGCGCACCGGCACCAGGCTGCGGCACGACAGGTCGAGCCCGGCGAAGTCGCGCGCGTCGGGCACCGAGGCGAGCGTGCCGTCCAGCAGGTAGGTCCAGCCGTGGTAGCCGCAGGTGAAGCTGCGCGTCGCCTGGCCGGAGTCTGTGCGCGCGACCGGTGCGCCGCGGTGCCGGCAGGTGTTGTAGAAGGCGCGGATCGCCCGGTTTTCGCCGCGCACGACGAGGATCGGCGCGCCGGTGACCTTGGTGACGATGAAGCTGCCGACCTCGGGCAACTGGTCGGAGTGGCCGGCGTAGACCCAGCCTCGCTTCAGCAACGCCTCGCGCTCGAGCTCGTAGAACGCTGGATCGGTGTAGCGGCCCGCGGGGATGTCGGGCAGGCGCGGAAAAGACTCCGGCGGCGAACCCCGGCCGCGCTCCGCCGCGACGCCGGCCTTCCACCGCTCGATCGTCTCAGCATCGAGACCCGCGGGCGACGGCGCGCTGCGCTCCGCAGGGGCTTGCGAAGCCTTCGGGTCGTCTCCGGTCGTCGTCGTCATGGTCCTGGATTTTCGCCGACTCTAGGCCAGATTGTCTGACAATCTCACAGGGTTTGTCCGACAATACAGAACGCTGCGCCCCCGCCACAGTCGCGCTGCGACGCACCACCATGCACGACTACCCCCTCGAGGAGAGAACGATCGGCCGCGTCCTCGCCGAGAAGGCGGCTCGCGTCCCCGACAACGTCTTCCTGATCTGGGAAGGCGAGCGCATCACTTACGCCCGGATCGAGGCGATGACCAATCGCTACGCGAACGGCTTCGCCGCGCGAGGCGTTCGCCACGGCGATCACATCGCCGTCATGCTGCCCAACTGCCCGGAGTTCTATGCGGTGACTTGGGGGCTGGGCAAGCTCGGCGCCGTCGTCGTGCCGATCAACACCGCCGCCAAGGGCGAGATGCTGCGCTACTTCATCGACCAGTCGGATGCGACCCGGGTCGTCGTCGACGACAAATGGGTCGAGCGCCTGGCCGCCGTCTGCGACCGGCTGCCGCAGGTCGTGGCCTACTTCTATCGCGGCCCGAAGGAGCTCGCCAGCTGCGGCCTGCAGGCCGGCGGCGCCGAGGTCGCCGGCTTCGGCGTGCTCGAATCGAAAGACGAGTCACGGCCGCCGCTCGATGCCGTCGCCTTCGACGACACCCAGCTCGTCATGTACACGTCGGGAACGACCGGCCCGTCCAAGGGCGTGATGTGCCCGCATTCGCAAGGCCATGCCGTCGGGCGCGCCGTGACCCTCGATTTCGGCTACCGGCCCGACGACGTGCTCTACACCTGCCTGCCGCTCTTTCATGCCAACGCGATGTGGTTCAGCTCGTACGCGGCGCTCTGGGCCGACGCCGCAATCGCGCTTGCGCCGCGGTTCTCTGCGACGCGCTTCTGGGACGACATCCGGCGCAGCGGCGCGACCCAGTTCAACGCCCTGGGTGCGATGACCAACATCATCTGGAAGCTGCCGCCCGGCCCGCACGAGCGCGACCACGCGCTGCGCCTCTGCATGGCGGTGCCGGTGCCCAAGGAGATCTACCGCGAGCTGCAGGCGCGCTACGGCGTCGAGCTGACCTCCGTCTTCGCCATGTCGGAGAACTTCTCGGTCACCTGCTTCACGCCGGCCGACCCCGAGGAAAAGGCCGGATCGGCGGGCCGGCCGCGTGGCGCCTGCGAGCTGCGCATCGTCGACGACGACGGCGGCGACCTGCCGGCCGGAGAGGTCGGCGAGATCTGGGTGCTGCCGCGCCTGCCGGGCTCGATGATGAAGGGCTACTACCGCATGCCCGAGGAGACGGCGCGCGCCTTCGTCGACGGCTGGTTTCGCACCGGCGACCGCGGCTACCTCGACGCCGACGGCTACCTCTACTTCGTCGATCGCAAGAAGGAAGCGATCCGGCGCCGCGGCGAAAACGTCTCCGCCTACGAGGTCGAACTGATCCTCTCGCGCCACCCCGCCGTGCTCGAGGTTGCGGCGATCCCGGTCGCCTCGGAGATGACCGAAGACGACGTCATGGTCTACGTCGTGAAGCGACCCGGTGAAACGCTGACGCACGAAGAAGTCGTGCATTTCGCCGCCGCGCACATGAGCTACTTCATGGTGCCGCGCTTCGTCGAGTTCGTCGACAGCCTGCCCAAGACCGCCACCGAAAAGCTCGAGAAATACAAGCTCAAGCAGGACGCCGACGCCCGGCGCGACGAGTTGTGGGACCGCGAACGCGCCGGCGTGCAGGTCGGCCGTTGATGCACATTTCGAAGGAATCGCCGTGTTCACGTTCTCCCCCGAAGTCCAGGACCTGCGGCGCCGCCTCGCCGCCTTCATGGACGAGCACATCTATCCGAACGAGAAGCGCTACTACCGCGAGGCCGAAGAGCTCGGCCCGTGGAAGGTGGCGCCCATCCTCGACGAGCTGAAGCCGAAGGCGCGCGCGGCCGGACTCTGGAACCTGTTCCTGCCGCGCTCGCACGAGGGTGGCGGCCTCAGCAACCTCGACTACGCGCCGCTATGCGAGCTGATGGGGCGCTCGCACCTGGCGCCCGAGGTGTTCAACTGCTCGGCGCCCGACACCGGGAACATGGAGGTGCTGTCGCGCTACGGCACGGCGGCGCAGAAGGCGCGCTGGCTGACGCCGCTCCTGGCCGGCGAGATCCGCTCCTGCTTCGCGATGACCGAGCCCGACGTCGCTTCGAGCGATGCCACCAACATCGAGTCGAGCATCGTCCGCGACGGCGACGAGTACGTCATCGACGGCCACAAGTGGTACACCACCAACGCCACCGATCCGCGCTGCGGCATCTGCATCTTCATGGGCAAGTCCGACCCGCAGAACCCCGATCGCCACCGGCAGCAGTCGATGATCCTGGTGCCGATGGACACGCCCGGCGTGCGCGTCGTCCGGCCGATCGCCGTGTTCGGCTTCTACGGCGTTCCCGACCGCGCCTCGGAGGTGATCTTCGAGAAGGTCCGCGTGCCGGTCTCGAACATGCTGCTCGGCGAAGGACGCGGCTTCGAGATCGCCCAGGGCAGGCTCGGCCCGGGGCGCATCCACCACTGCATGCGCCTGATCGGCCTGACCGAGAAGATGCTCGAGCTGATGTGCAGGCGCAGCCTCTCGCGCGTCGCCTTCGGCAAGACGATCGCCCAGCAAGGCGTGACGATCGAGCGGATCGCCGAGTCGCGCATCCTGATCGAGCAGGCGCGCCTGTTGACGATGCACGCGGCCGAGCGCATGGACGAGGTCGGCAACAAGGTGGCCAAGGTCGAGATCGCGATGATCAAGGTCGCGGTGCCGAAGATGGCCTGCCAGGTGATCGACTGGACGATCCAGGCCTTCGGCGGCGGCGGCACCAACAACGACGTCGGCATCGCCGCGGCCTACGCCACCGCGCGCCTGCTGCGCCTGGCCGATGGCCCCGACGAAGTGCATCGCAACCAGATCGGCAAGCTCGAACTCGGCAAGTACTCGGTCCGCGGGGAGCGCGTTGAGCACTAGCCCCAGCGCCGCGATCCCGCCCGGCAAGCGGCCCTGCATCATCGGCATCGGCCAGACCGAATACGCGAAATGGGGAACGATCCTCGACCGCAGCGAGCTCCAGCTCGGTGCCGAAGCCATCGTTGCCGCGGCCGCCGACGCGGGGCTGCCCTGCAGCGAGATCGACGGCTTCGCGTCGTATGCAAACGATGCCAGCGAGCCCTCGGTGATGCAGATCGCGCTCGGAGCCACGCAGGTGCGGTTCGCGTCGATGGTCTGGGGCGGCGGCGGTGGCGGCGCCGCCGGCGCGGTCGCCCATGCCGCGGCCGCCGTGACCGCCGGCCTCGCGAACCATGTCGTCGCCTACCGAAGCTTGTGCCAGGGCCAGTCGTTTCGCTACGGCGGGCCGCATCCCTGGGCGCCGGGCAAGAACTTCATCCATCCGTTCGGCCTCTTCTCGCCGCCGCAGATGATGGCCTTGCTGGTGCGCCGTCACATGGCCGAGTACGGCACCCGCCAGGAACACCTCGCCAGCGTCGCCCTCACATGCTCGGCCAACGCGGCGCGCAACCCGAAAGCGGTGATGCGCGATCGCCCGCTCACGCTCGAACGCTATCTGGCCTCGCGCCTGATCGCCGACCCGCTGCGCCTCTACGACTGCTGCCTCGAGAGCGACGGCGCATGCGCCGTGATCGTGACGACGATCGAGCGGGCTCGCGATCTCGGCGCCGTCGCCGTGCCCATCCTCGCCGCCGGACAGGGCAGCGAAGCAGGCTGGGGGACCGGAGCGCTCGCCGGCTTCAACATGCCTGCCGACGTCTTCTGCTCGGGCAACGGCAGAACGCTGGCCCGCGAGCTGTACGCCCGCGCCGGAATCGGTGCCGCCGATGTCGACGTCGCGCAGCTCTACGACGACTTCACCGGCATGGTGCTGATGAGCCTCGAGGATTTCGGCTTTTGCGCCCGTGGCGAAGGCGGGCCCTTCGCGGCGGGCGGAAACATCGCTTGGCCGCACGGCTCCCTGCCCATCAACACCTCGGGCGGCAACCTGGCGGAAGCCTATATTCATGGCTTCAATCTCGTGCTCGAAGCCGTGCGTCAGATGCGGGGCAGCTCCACTTCACAAGTCGTCGATGCGAAGGCCTGCCTGGCGGTCGCCGGTCCGGCGGTCGGACCGACGAGCGCCTTGATCCTCGGCAGGCCGTGATGCCCTACTTTCCATCGACCTTTCCCGCCGTCGCGCCGACGCTCGACGACCGCCGCTTCTGGGAGCTGTGTGCCAACCGGCGCCTGTGCTTCCAGCGCTGCGACGACTGCGGCGGCCTGCGCCATCCGCCGACGCCGCTTTGCCCGCGCTGCCAGTCGCTCAGCTGCAACTGGTCAGAGGCGCCGTCGATCGGGCGGATCTTCAGCTACACCGTGGTTCACCATCCCAGCCACGCCGACGCGAAGCCGGCGATTCCCTACAACGTCGTGCTGGTGGAATTCGATGGATTCGACGGCGTTCGGCTGGTCAGCAACGTGATCGACGCAGCGCCCGCGGACCTCGCCGTGGGCGGCCGAGTCGAGATCGATTGGGACGAAGGAACCGGCGGCCAGCTGCTGCCACGGTTTCGCCTGATACCGACCGACCGGCCCGCACCTGCATCTTGAGTCCACCCGCCAACGCCGACTCGCGCAAGGCCGCACAGACCGCGACACCGGCCAAGGTGCCGAGCTCGCCCGAACGCGTCGCCACCGCCATCACCAAGGGCGTGCTGCGACGCGAGTATGCGATCGGCCAGCGGCTGATCGAATCGGATCTGACCGCGCAGCTCCAGGTCAGTCGGAGCACGGTGCGCGAGGCACTCAAGATCCTCGCCGCGAACGGCGTCGTCGAGATCTTTCCGCATCGGGGCGCGGTCATTCGCGGCCTATCGCTTGCCGACGCAAGGAGCCTGCTGTCGGTGCTGGAAGTGCTGACCGGGCTGGCGGCACGCCTGGCCGCCAACAACATCGACATCGGCCACAACCGCCGCCTGTTCACTGCCGCGGCAAAACCGCTGATCGAGGATCGCCCGAGCACCGAGCTCGACCTCATCCTCGACGAGCGAGCGCGCTTCTATCAGGCCATGCTCGACATCGCCGACAACAGCGAGCTGCGCCGCGCCATGCCGCTGCCGCGCGCCCATCTCTTTCGTGGCCAGTTCTACGGCTTCCTGTCGCGCGCCGACCTGCGCGCCATGGTCAAGGAGTACCGGAACATCGCCAGGGCGATCCTCGCAGGCGACGGCGCGAAAGCGGAGCTCCATGCGCGCCGCCATCTGCAGCAAACGGCCGAGCGCACGCTGCCGCACCTGCGCTGATCGCCGACGCGCTACCGGTTCTTGAAGAGAGGCCTGCGCTTGGCGAGAAACGCTTCCATGCCCTCGTTTTTGTCCTCGGTGCCGAACAGCGAATGGAAGAGGCGCCGCTCGTAGGCGATGCCGTCGGAGAGCGGGCTCTCGTAGGCGCGGTTGATCGCTTCCTTGGCCATCATCACGCTCGGGCCGCTGAATGCGCAGATCGTCACCGCCGCGGCCAGCGCGGTGTCCAGCAGCTCGGCCAGAGGCACGACGCGCGAGACCAGGCCGGCGCGCTCGGCCTCCGCCGCGTCCATCATCCTTGCCGTGAGCACCATGTCCATCGCCTTCGCTTTGGAGACGGCGCGCGGCAGGCGCTGGGTGCCGCCGGCACCGGGGATGATGCCGAGCTTGATCTCGGGCTGACCGAACTTCGCGCTGTCGGCGGCGATGACGAAGTCGCACATCATCGCCAGCTCGCAGCCGCCGCCGAGGGCGAAGCCGGCGACCGCGCCGATGACCGGCTTTCGTACCTGGCGGATCGTCTCCCAGTTGCGGCTGATCAGGCCCTTGGT
>JANXWR010000419.1 GCA_025351025.1 Burkholderiales bacterium
TCGCGCGGCAGGCGATCGAGCAGCACGTCGATGCGGCTGCGCGCCGCGTTGAGCCGCGAGCGCAGGTTGTCGCGCTCGTGCGCCGTCGCGGCCAGCTGCTCGCGCAGCAAGGCATTGGTGCGCTGCACTTCTTCATGCCGCAGCAGCAAGCGCTCGACCCGGTCGGCGAGTTCTTCGATCTGGGACATGGCGCTCCGGCGAAAGTCGGTGCCGAATTGTAGGCGTCGGCTCCGCGCCGACCGCGCTGCTTAGAATGCGAACCGTTGGTGCTCGTGAAGGCGTTCATGCCTTCGCGGTTAAACGGGAAGCGGAACGTGGCGCGCAAACGCCACCCAACCCGCGCTGCCCCCGCAACGGTACGTCGGACGAAGCCGGGCCTCTCGAAGGCCCGACTTCAATCCTGGTGCACATGCCACTGGAAGCTCGCGCTTCCGGGAAGGTCGCCAGGGTAGCTCCGCCAGCCCGGATACCGGCCAACGAGCGGCCGAGGCTTCGTGCGTCGGCCATGTCGCACGTGCCCGCGGGGAAGCGGGACGCGTGCCTCGTTCGGGTCTTTTCCACCATGTACCTCCGCCAAGGGCTGCGCACGCCGATCATCGCGTGCCGTGTGCTTTGCCTCCTCCTCCTTCCGCTCTGCGCCGCGGCGCAAACCCAGCTCGATCCGGTGGCCGTCATCGGCACGCGCGAGCCGCAGGCGCTGAGCCGCAGCGCCGCCGACATCGTCGTCATCGATGCCGGCACCATCCGCAACACGACCGCCGACTCGGTCGAAGACCTGCTGCGCCGCGCCGCCGGCATCCAGCTCATCCGCAACGGCGGCCCAGGCCAGACGTCGGGCTACTTCGTGCGCGGCATGAGCACGAACGGCACGCTGGTCCTCGTCGACGGCGTGCGCGTCGGATCCGCGACGCTCGGCCAGGCCGAGTTCGAAGCGCTGAGCCTGGCGCAGATCGATCGCATCGAGGTACTGCGCGGTCCTGCGTCGAGCCTCTACGGCGCCGATGGCGTCGGCGGCGTGATCCAGATCTACACGCGGCGCGGCGACGGCAGCCCGCGCGTGACGAGCGGCATCGCCATCGGCGGCTACCGATCTCGCCACGGCGATCTCGGCGTCAGCGGCTCGGAAGGCGGCTTCGACTACGCGGTCGCGCTCGGTCGCGACAGCAGCCGGGGCGTCTCGGCGACGCGCCCGGGCGCGCAGTTCGGCGTCTTCAATCCCGACACCGACGGCTACTCGCGCAACTTCGGCAACCTGCGCCTCGGCTACACCCCGGCGGCGGGACACCGCATCGGCGTCAGCATTCTCGAGACGTATCTGAATTCGCAGTACGACTCGGCCGACTTCGACGCCGAATTCAAACCCGATCCATCGGCCGACTTTCGCACCCGGCTGACGACGCGGGTGGCGGCGATCGACTACCGCGGCGCCATCTCGTCGGCGTGGACGACGAGCGTGCAGCTGGCGAACAGCGTCGACGATTCGAAGAGTGGCGGCAAGACGACCAGTCGCTTCAAGACCGAGCGCGACCAGGCGACCTGGCAGAACGCGCTGAGCCTCAGTGCCGATCAGCAGCTCGTGCTCGCCTACGAGTACCTGCGCGAGCGTGCCACCGCCGACGTGTTCGCCGAAGCGCTGCGCCGTCACAACAGCGCTTTCGTCGTCGGCTATTCGGGCCGGTTCGCGGCCTTCGGCGTGCAGGCGGATCTGCGTCGCGACGCCAGCTCGGCCTACGGCGACAACACGAGCGGCCGACTCGGCCTCAGCTACGAGGTCGTTCCCGGCCTGAAGCTGCGAGCGCTCGCCGGCACCAGCTTTCGCGCGCCGACTTTCAACGACACCAGCTATCCGTTCTTCGGCATCGCGACGATCAAGCCGGAGCGCGGCCGCAGCGTCGAGGCCGGCGCGAACTGGCAATCGGGGACGACCAGTGTCGCGCTGACCGTCTATCGCAACCGCGTCCGCGACCTGATCGGCTTCGATCCCGATCCGAACGGCACCGACTGCCCGCCTGGCTTCTTCGGCTGTGCCGCCAACACCTCGCGCGCACGCCTGCAAGGGGCCACCTTGAGCATCGGCCAACGTTGGAGCGACCTCGCGGTTCGCGGCACAGCCGACCTCCTGGATGCCGTCGACGCCGACACCGGCGTTCGCCTGGCGCGCCGCGCCGCGCATCAGGAAACGCTGGCCGCCGACTACGCGATCGGCGCCTGGAGCGTCGGTGCTTCGCTGCTCGACGTCGGCTCGCGCCCCGACGCCGGCGTCGTCCTCGGTGGTTACGCGCTGCTCGACCTGCGCGCGACCTGGCGCTTTCTGCCGCAATGGCGGCTCGAGGCCAAGCTGCTCAATGCGCTCGACCATCGCGTCGAACCGCTGCGCGACTACCAGGGCCTCGGCCGTCAGGCCTGGATGGGCGTGCGCTTCGACGGGCAAGGCTTGTAGGCTCGCGCATGCAGGCACGTCGCGCACTCGCCCTCTCCGCCATCGCGGCGCTGGGCGCGTGCGGGCTCGGCGTGCTCGCCGGCTCGACCGGCATCGGTGCCGCGTCGGCCGAGATCTTCTGGCAGATTCGCGTGCCGCGGGTCCTGTCCGGCTTCGGTGCCGGTGCCGCGCTCGCGGTGTCCGGCGCGCTGATGCAACTGCTGACGCGCAATGCGCTGGCCGACCCGTACGTGCTCGGCGTCGCCGGCGGCGCGGCGGTGGGCGCGCTCGGCACGATCCTGGTGGCCGGCAGCGGCGTCGGCACGCTGTCCGAATGGAGCATCGCCGCGGGCGCGGCGACCGGCGCCTTCCTCGCGGCCATGCTGCTGTTCGGTTTGATGGGTCGGCGTCTGGCCGGACCGGCTTCGGTCGCGCAGGCCGAGAGCTCGACCGCGCTGCTCCTGGTCGGCGTCATGATCGGCTCGGGCTGCTCGGCGCTCGTCTCCCTGATCCTCACCGTCGCCGAGCAGGGCCAGTTGCGCGGCATGGTGTTCTGGCTGCTCGGCGACCTCAACGGCGCCGCGCACTGGGAGATCGTCTGGCTGGCGCTGGTGATCGCATTGGCGATCGTCTGGCCGACAGCGCGTCAGCTCGACTGGCTGGCACGCGGCGACGCCTGGGCGGCGACGCTCGGCGTGCCGGTCGGGCGGCGACGAATACTGACCATCGTTGCGGCGGCGATCGCCACCGGGGCGGCGGTGGCGACGGCCGGCGCGATCGGCTTCGTCGGCCTCGTCGTTCCGCATGCGCTGCGCCTGCTCGGCGTGCGCCCGGCCGTGTTGTTGCTGCCGGCAAGCGCGCTCGCCGGCGGCGCTTTCGTGGTGCTGGTCGACGCGGCTGCGCGCACCGTCGTCGCGCCGGTGCAGTTGCCGGTCGGCGTGCTCGCCGCCGCGATCGGCGTGCCGAGCTTCATTGCCATGCTGCTGCATCGTCCACGCGGGAGTCGGGGCGGATGAGTGCGGCGCGCACGGGCGCGACGATCGGCGTCGATCTTCTGGTGTCGGGCCTGCGCCTGCGAGCCGGCGGCATGCGCACCGGTCGAGATCTGTTCGGCGCGCTCGACTTTCGCGTCGCCGCCGGCGAGCGCTGGGTCGTGATCGGGCCGAACGGCGCAGGCAAGTCGTCGCTGCTCGCGGCCATTGCCGGCGTCTTTTCGAGCGCGGCCGGTGAGATCCGGATCGACGGTCGTGGCCTCGCTGCGTGGCGCGTGGCTGAGCTCGCCGATCGCCGCGCCTGGAGCCCGCAGTTCTGGTCCGACCCGTTCCCCGCGACCGTGCGCGAGACCGCGCTGCTGGCGCGCGACCGCGGCTTCGGCTGGCGCGCTAACGACTCGGCCGACGACGACGCCGACGCGACCGCCGTGCTCGACCGGCTCCACCTCAGTCGCCTTGCCGACGTCGACGTGCAAAGCCTTTCCGGCGGCGAGCGGCAGCGCGTCGCCATCGCTACCGCTTTGTTGCAGGGCGCGCCGCTGCTCCTGCTCGACGAGCCGGCGTCGCATCTCGATCCGGCGCATCAGCGCCTGCTTCTCGAGGTGCTGGTCGACCATGCGCGGCGCGGCGGCACCGTCGTCGCCAGCTTGCACGACCTCGACCTTGCCTGGGACCTCGGCCAGCACTGCATCCTGCTCGACGGCCGCGGCGGCGCGGTCAGCGGCACCTGCGCCAGCGTCATGACGGCGGAGCGACTCTCGGCCGTGTTCGGCGTGGCGATCGAGAGCATCGAGCTGCGCGGCGCGCGGCGCTTCATGATCGATGCTGGAGCGAATCGCGATGCGATCTAGATCGAACGGTCTGCTGCGCGCTTCGGTCGCGATCGGCATCGCGCTGGTCGGCGCGGCGGCGCAGGCTACGGGCTTCGTCGAGACCGACGACGCCGGTCATGCGCTGGCCTTTGAGCGTCCGGCGCGGCGCGTCATCACGCTCGCCCCCAGCCTCACGGAGCTGGTCTTCGCGGCCGGCGGCGGCGACGCCGTCGTCGCCGCCGATTCGAGCAGCAACTACCCTGGCGCGATGCAGGCGATCCCGCGCATCGGCGACGCGGCGAGGCTCGACGTCGAGCGCATCGTCGCACTCAAGCCCGACCTCGTTGTCGTCTGGCGCCACGGCAACACCAACCGCGAGCTCGACCAGCTCGAGGCGGCCGGACTGCGCCTGTTCCGCCTCGAGCCGCAGCGGCTCGACGAGGTGGTGCTGGCGATCGAGCGACTGGGTCGCGTCCTCGGCAAGGAAGCGGTCGCCGGGCCGGCCGCCGATTCGATGCGCGATGCGCTCGCCGCGCTGCGTCGCCGGCATGCGAAGGACAAGGAAGTGCGGGTCTTCTACCAGGTCTGGTCGAGCCCGCTCATGACCATCAATCGGCGCCAGATCGTCAGCGAGGTGATCGAGCTGTGCGGCGGGCGCAACGTGTTCGCCGCGCTTGGCCCGCTGGTGCCGCAGGTGGCGACCGAATCGGTGCTCGCGGCCGACCCGGAGGCGGTGCTGACCGCCGACGAGCTCGGTGGCTCGACGCTCGTGCGCCGGGACATCCATGCCCCTGCCTTCGCGACCTGGCGCCGCTATCCCGATCTCGCCGCGACCAAAGGGCGCTGGTTCTACACCCTCAATGGCGACGCCATCAGCCGGCAGGGTCCGCGCATCGTCGCCGGCGCGGCGGCGGTGTGCGAGGCGCTAGACGACGTTCGGCGCGAACGCGACGGCCTGCTGCGCTGAGGCTCGCTAGGCCGACTTCGCTTCGGCGAGAAAAGCCGGCGCCGAGTCGCACCACCTCGCGACGGCGCAGACCGCGCAGAGCGGCCGGCGCGCCAGGCAGACGTAGCGGCCGTGCAGGATCAGCCAGTGGTGCGCATGCTGTAGAAACGGCTCGGGCACGCGCTCGACCAGGCGGGTTTCGACCTCCAGCGGCGTGCGGCCGACGGCCAGGCCGGTGCGGTTGGCGACGCGAAAGACGTGCGTGTCGACGGCCAGCGTCGATTCGCCGAAAGCGACGTTGAGAACCACATTGGCCGTCTTGCGGCCGACGCCCGGCAAGGCCTCGAGCGCCTCGCGCGTGCGCGGCACCTGGCCGCCGTGCTCTTCGACGAGGATGCGGCAGGTCGCGAGCAGGTTTTTCGCCTTGGTGCGGAAGAGGCCGATCGTCTTGATCGCGTTCTCGAGCGCCGGCAGGCCGAGAGCCAGCATCTTCTGCGGCGTCGGTGCGACGGCGAAGAGGGCGCGCGTCGCCTTGTTGACGCCGCGGTCGGTGGCCTGCGCCGAGAGCAGCACCGCGGCGAGCAGCTCGAACACGCTCGCGTACTCGAGCTCGCTCGCCGGCTCGGGGTTGGCGACGCGCAGCGTCTCGAAGAAAGGCACGATGGCGGCGTCGTCCACGCGTCGTTCCGCGGCGGGCTCAGGACGCGGCTCGGGCGCTGCGAGCGCGGGCGATGGCGGCGACGGCGCGTTGCTTCGCTGCGTCGGAAGTTGCCGCGGCGGCCGCCAGCGCGGTTCTCGCGTCATTGGCCTCGCGGCGCCGATGCGCGGCGTAGCGGCTTCGCGATACTTCGGCCTGCTCGGCGCTCCAGGCGCTCCAGCCGGTCGCTGCGCCGCTCGCGACCACGAGCGAGATGCAGTCGACCGGACAGACCGGCAGGCACAGCTCGCAGCCGGTGCAGAGGGCCTCGACGACGGTGTGCATGCGCTTGCCGGCGCCGACGATGGCGTCGACCGGGCAGGCCTTCAGGCAGAGCGCGCAGCCGATGCAAGCGGCTTCGTCGATGACAGCGACGGCGCGCGCCGCTTCGATGCCGCAGTCAGGGTCGAGCGGCGACGCCGTTCGGTCGGCAACGCGCGCGAGGCGCAAGACCCCTTCGGCGCCGCCGGGCGGGCAGCGGTTCACGTCCGCTTCGCCTTCAGCGATGGCCTCGGCATAGGCGCGGCAATCGGCGTAGCCGCAGCGCGTGCATTGCGTCTGCGGCAGGGCATCTTCCAACCGGTCGGCGAGCGACGAGGTCGCGGCCATCGTGCCGGTCAGGCGGTCTCGCGCTTGCGGCGCAACGGCGCGCGCGCCTTCCTGGCCGGCGCGGTCTCGACCGCGTCCGACGTGCCTGCCACCGCCGCGGTACGCCGCTTCGCCTTGGCTGCAGCGGCCGGCCCCTGATGCGCGGCGATGAAGTCGCGCACCTTCGGGTAGACCTTCTCGCGCCAGCGCCGGCCGGCGAAGATCCCGTAGTGGCCGGCGCCGACCACGTCGTAGTGGAACTGGCGCTCGGCCGGCGCGCCGGTGCACAGGGCATGCGCGGCGCGCGTCTGTCCGGCGCCCGAGATGTCGTCGAGCTCGCCTTCGATGGTGAGCAGCGCGGTCGTTTTGATGTCCTGCGGGCGGACCAGCTGGCCCTTCACCTTCCAGGTGCCGTTGACGAGCGCGAAGTCCTGGAACACGGTCTTGATCGTGTCGAGGTAGTACTCGGCAGGCATGTCGAGGACGGCGTTGTACTCGTCGTAGAAGTCGCGGTGAAATTCCGACTTCTCGTCGTCGCCACGAATCAGGTCGAGAAAGTAGTCGTAGTGGGACTTCAGGTGCCGGTCCGGATTCATGGCGATGAATCCGGCGTGCTGCAGGAAGCCGGGATAGACCGCCCGGCCTGCGCCCGGGTAGTTGACGGGCACCCGGTAGATGACGTTGTTCTCGAACCAGGAATGGCTCTTGTTCGTGGCCAGGTTGTTGACCGCGGTCGGGCTCTTTCGCGCGTCGATCGGGCCACCCATCATCGTCATCGTGCGCGGCGTCGCTTCGCCGTTGCTTGCCATGAGCGAGATCGCGGCGAGCACCGGCACCGTCGGCTGGCAGACCGAGATGACGTTGACCTCGGCGCCGATGTGGCGGATGAACTCCTGGATGTAGGCGACGTAGTCGTCGAGGTGGAATGCACCCTTGTCTTCAGGGACCATGCGCGCATCGGTCCAGTCCGTGAGGTAGACCTTGTGCTCCTTCAGCAACTCGCGCACGGTGTCGCGCAGCAAGGTCGAGTGGTGACCCGAGAGCGGCGCCACGACCAGCACGGTGGGCTGCGCCTTGATGCGCTTGAGCGTCGGCAGGTCGTCTGTGAAGCGCTTGAAGCGGAGCAGCCGGCAGAAGGACTTCTCGATCGCCACCTGCTCGTGCACCGCGACCTCGTTGCCGTCGATCTGCACGGAGCGGATGTTGAACTGCGGCTTTTCGTAGTCTTTGGCGAGCCGATGCATCAGCTCGAGCCCGGCCGAGACGCGATGCGCCATCGGCGTGTGGGCGAACAGCGAGAGCGGGTGGTTGTAGAGCTTGGAGGAGGCGCTGGCGAACTCGGAGAACGGGCTGAGCAGCGCGCGCTGCGCTTCATACCACTCGTAAAGCATCATGGACGGGGGTTCCTCAAGTGCTGACTTTGACGATGGCGGCGACGACGGCGTCGAGGTTCTTGTCATTCAAGGCGGCAACGCAGATCCGCCCTGAATCGACGCCATAGATTCCGAACTCCTTGCGCAGCCGCTCCATCTGCGCCTTGTTCAGCCCGGAGTAGCTGAACATGCCGCGCTGCTGGGTGATGAAGGCGGTATCGATGTGCGCGCCCGCGGCTTCGAGCTTGCGCCGCAGCTCGATGCGCATGCGCTTGATGCGGTCGCGCATGCCGGCGAGCTCTTCTTCCCACATCGCGCGCAGGCCCGGCGTCGACAGCACATGGGCGACGACGGCGGCGCCGTGCGTCGGCGGGTTCGAGTAGTTGGTGCGGATGACGCGCTTGAGCTGGCTCAGCACGCGCGCCGCTTCGTCGGCCGAGGCGCAGACCACCGAAAGCGCGCCGACGCGCTCGCCGTAGAGCGAGAAGCTCTTCGAAAAGCTCGTCGAGACGAAGAAGTCGAGGCCGGCGGCCAGGCAGAGCCGCACCGCCAGGCCGTCCTCGGCGATGCCGTCGCCGAAGCCCTGGTAGGCCATGTCGAGAAAAGGCACCAGGCCGCGCCCGACCAGCACCGGCACAAGCTCGTTCCATTGCGCCGCCGTCAGGTCGCAGCCGGTCGGGTTGTGGCAGCAGGCGTGCAGGACGACGATCGTTCCGGCCGGTGCCCCTTGCAGCGCCGCCAGCATGGCCGGGAAGTCGACGTCGTGTCGGGCGGCGTCGTAGTAGGGGTAGGTCTCGACCGTGAAACCGGCGCCTTCGAACAGGGCGCGATGGTTTTCCCAGCTCGGCTCGCTGATCAGCACCTTGGCGCGCGGGTTCATGCGTTGCAGCAGGTCGGCGCCGACCTTGAGGCCGCCAGTGCCGCCGACCGCCTGCACCGTCGCGATCCGGCCGGCCTTGCGCGCCGGATGGTCAGAGCCGAAGACCAGCGCCTGGGTCGCCGCGTCGTAGGCGGCGATGCCGTCGATGGGCAGATAGCCACGCGGCTTGGGCGACTCGCTCATCATTTTTTCAGCAGCACGCACGCAGTGCAGGATCGGCAGCTTGCCGTTCTCGTCGAAGTAGACGCCGACGCCGAGGTTGACCTTGGCCGGGTTGTCGTCGGCGACGAATTGCTCGTTCAGGCCCAGGATCGGGTCGCGGGGCGCCATCTCGACGGCGTCGAAGAGCGAGGGCATCGGTATCTTTCCTAGGGTGAGAGTGGCGCGGAGCAGCTTGGAAACGGGCGCAGCGGCGCCATCTGCGACGCTACCCGGGGCGCCCCGCGCCTTTTGCCCCCGACTGGGCTTTGCGTTACCGTGTCCGGTTTCGCTCGATTGCGACGAAGCGCCCTGATTTTATCTGCCATGTCCGAAATTGCCGACCTCGCCCTCGCCGAAACACCCGCCGCGCAGCCGGAAGGCCAATTCGTCACGTTCCCGGACTCGCCGTTCCAGCTGTTCAAACCCTACGAACCGGCCGGCGACCAGCCGCTCGCGATCAAGGGTCTGGTCGACGGGATCCGCGACGGCCTGAGCTTCCAGACCCTGCTCGGCGTGACCGGCTCGGGCAAAACCTTCACGATGGCCAACGTCATCGCCCAGATCGGCCGCCCGGCGATCGTCTTCGCGCCGAACAAGACTCTTGCCGCGCAGCTGTACAGCGAGTTCCGCGAGTTCTTTCCGAAGAACGCGGTCGAGTACTTCGTCAGCTACTACGATTACTACCAGCCCGAGGCCTACGTGCCGCAGCGCGATCTCTTCATCGAGAAGGACAGCGCGATCAACGAGCACATCGAGCAGATGCGCCTCTCGGCGACGAAGAGCGTGCTCGAGCGGCGCGACGTCATCGTCGTCGCCTCGGTGAGCGCGATCTACGGCATCGGCGCGCCCGAGGACTACACCGAGATGCGCATGATCATGCGCACCGGCGACAAGCTCGGCCAGCGCGATGCGATCGCACATCTGATCCGCATGCAGTACTCGCGCAACGAGAACGACTTCTCGCGCGGCACCTTTCGCGTGCGCGGCGACACCATCGACGTCTTTCCGGCCGAGCACAGCGAGCTGGCGATCCGCAT
>JANXWR010000440.1 GCA_025351025.1 Burkholderiales bacterium
GCCGCTCATCTCCGACCTGATCTTCAAGGGCGAGGTCGCCGAGATCAAGGAGATCATGAAGCGCTCGCGCGAGCTCGGCATGCAGACCTTCGACCAGAGCCTGTTCGACCTCTACGAGAGCCAGGTCGTGACCTACGAAGATGCGCTGCGCAACGCCGATTCGGTCAACGACCTGCGCTTGCAGATCAAGCTGCACAGCCACCGCGCGAAAAGCGGCGACCTGACGGCCGGCACCGAGCATCTGCACATCGTGTGAACGGGCACTTGCCCGTCGTGCGCTTGGCTAGACTGGCTCCCCGGTTACAGGACGCTTCGCTGATCAAGAACGGCCTCTCCGAGGCCGTTATCATTTTTCTATGAGCACAAAAACCTACGAGCAGATTTCGCCGCGAACTGTCGCGTTCCTCGGCCTCGGCGTGATGGGCGATCCCATGGCCGGCCACCTGGCGCGCGCTGGGCACAAGGTGACGGTCTACAACCGAACGCCGGCCAAGGCCGCGGCGTGGGTCGCGACCTACGGCGGCGCCAGCGCCGCGACGCCGGCTGCCGCGGTCGCCGGCGCCGAAATCGTGTTCGCCTGCGTCGGCAACGACGACGACCTCCGCTCGATCACCGTCGGCGAGGGCGGCGCCTTCGCCGACATGAAGGCGGGCACGATCTTCGTCGACCACACCACCGCCTCGGCCGCGGTCGCACGCGAGCTGGCCGAAGAAGCACAGCGGCGCGGCGTCGCTTTCGTCGATGCGCCAGTCTCGGGCGGCAACCTCGGCGCCATCAACGGCGCGCTTACCGTCATGTGCGGCGGCGACGCCACGGCCTTCGACACGGCGCGGCCGGTGGCGATGGCCTTTGCCAAGGCGATGACGCTGCTCGGCGCCAGCGGCTCCGGCCAGCTCGCCAAGATGGTGAATCAGATCGCCATCGCCGGCCTGGTGCAGGGCTTGTCGGAGGCGATCTCCTTCGGCCAGCGCGCTGGCCTCGACATGAAGGCCGTGCTCGAGGTCATCGGCAAGGGTGCGGCGCAAAGCTGGCAGATGGACAACCGCGGCCCGACCATGATCCAGGGCAAATTCGACTTCGGCTTCGCCGTCGACTGGATGAGAAAGGATCTCGGCATCGCCCTCGAGGACGCGCGCCATAACGGCGCGCGACTGCCGGTGACGGCGCTCGTCGACCAGTTCTACGCCGACCTGCAGGCGCAGGGCGGCAACCGCTACGACACCTCGAGCCTGATCAAGCGCCTGGGCTAGACCGGCGACTGAATCAGGGCTTGGCGACCGCCTCGCTCGCCGCGCTGTCAGGGCGCGCCAGGCTCTTCGGCTGCGTATTGGCGAGCTCGGATTCGGTCAGCACGTCGAACACCCGAACCACCTTGACGACGCCGCTGACGCCGCGCGCGATTTCCGAGGCGCGCGTCGCTTCGCGTTCGGTGACGCGGCCCATCAGGTAGACCGTGCCGCGGTGGGTCACGACCTTGATCGAGTTGGCGAAGACGTCTTTCGCGTCGATCAGGCTGGCCTTGACCTTGGCGGTGACGAACGCATCCTTCGTCTTCTCGCCGAAAGTGTTGATCGGCCCGATCGTCAGCTCGTTGACCACCGACTGGACGTTGTCGACGCGCGCAACGACCTGCTCGGCGGTGGTCTTGTCGCCTTCGTTCGGCACCTCGCCGGTGAGCAGCACCATGCGGTTGTAGCTGGTGGTGCTGACGCGGGCCCGCTCGCCGAAGGCCTCGTTCATGCGGCTGTTCGCCTTCAGCTCGATCGTCTCGTCGTCGACCTGCGAGCCGGTGGTGCGACGGTCGGTGGCGACCATCGCGCCACCGACCACGGCGCCGCCGACGAGCAAGGGCGCGCATCCGGAAAGCAGCGCGGCTGTGACGGCCAGGCCACCGGCAACGCACGCCAGATTGCGGCGCATGCCGCGAAGAGAAGCAAGACTCATGTGTTTTCCTGGTCGCCCAGCAGCTGCAGGTCGACGGCATCGCACAGGCAGTGAAGCACCAGCAGGTGCACTTCCTGGATGCGCGCCGTCCGCTCGTGCGGGACGCAGATGTGGACGTCGGTCTCGAGCAGCTGCTCGCGCATGCGCCCGCCGGTGTTGCCGGTGAGCGCGATCACGGTCATGTCCTTGGCGTGCGCGGCCTCGACCGCAGCGAGAACGTTGGCCGAGTTGCCGCTGGTCGACATGGCGAGCAGCACGTCGCCCGGCGAGCCGAGTGCGGCAACCTGCTTGGAGAAGACGAAGTCGTAGCCGTAGTCGTTGCCGACCGCGGTGAGGATCGAGGTATCGACGGTGAGGGCGATCGCCGCCAGGCCAGGCCGCTCGCGCTCGAAGCGGCCGACGAACTCGGCGGCGAAATGCTGCGCATCGGCGGCCGAGCCGCCGTTGCCGCAAGCCAGCACCTTGCCGCCGCCGGTGATGCAGCCGACCAGCGCGCTGACACCGTCGGCGATCGGCTTGCTGAGGACTTCGGCAGCGGCGTACTTGAGGTCGGCGCTGTCGAAAAACTGCTGCTGGATTCGTTGCTCGAGCATGGTCACCGATGATATGACACGCATTTCGCGCATCGGTTCATGCGGGAATGCATCAAGACGCGTCGAAGGCGGCGCGCAGCCACTCGATGCGCTCGCCTTCGACCGTGACGACGTCGAATCGGCAAGGCGGCGGCGCGGTGAAGCGGCGCGGGAAATGAGCGGCCGCGAAGACGAGCCGCTGCTGCTTGACGGCGCCGACGCTAGCCGCCGCGCCGCCGTGGCGCGCATCGCGCCGTGCCCGCACTTCGACGAAGACGAGCGTGCCGTCGGTGTCGCGCAGGATCAAGTCGACCTCGCCGCCGGGGGCACGTGGGCCGCGCGCGACCCGATAATTGCGCTCGACCGGGACCAGGCCGCGCGCCACCAGATGCGCCAGCGCCAGCGCCTCGGCGGCATCGCCGCGCGCCTTGGTCGTCGGCGCGGCAGCGCGTCTTGGATCGGAGGTCATGGTTGGTGGCGGATCGAACGATGCTCGTGCAGGCCGCGGCCCTGGCCGCCAGCGACCAGCAGTATCCCGCGCCGGCGCTCTACGTCGTCGCCACGCCGATCGGCAACCTCGCCGACCTGACGCTGCGCGCCTTGCATGTGCTGGCCCTGGTCGACGCGATCGCCTGCGAGGACACGCGGCACAGCGCGCGCTTGCTCGAGCACTTCGGCATCGCCAAGCCGCTGATCGCCGCGCACGAGCACAACGAGCGCGAGGTGGTGGCGCCGATACTCGTGCGACTGGCGCGCGGCGAGCGCGTCGCCTACGTCAGCGACGCGGGCACGCCGGCGGTGAGCGATCCGGGTGCGGCGCTCGTCGCCGCGGTTCGCCACGCCGGCCATCGCGTCGTGCCGATTCCCGGCCCGAGCAGCGCGCTGGCGGCGCTGGCCGTCGCCGGCGATACCAGCACGGGCGGCTTCGCAGTCGTCGGCTTTCTTCCGGCGCGCGGCAACCATCGCACGCGCGCGCTGGCGCAGTGCGCCGCGGCGCCGACGACGCAGGTGCTGTTCGAAGCGCCGCATCGCATCGAATCGCTCGCTGCGGCCCTGGCCAAGGCCTGCCCCGAACGAAGCTTGACCGTGTGCCGCGAGCTGACCAAGCAGTTCGAAACCGTGGCGACGATGCGGTCGCGCGAGCTCGTCGCGTGGCTCGAGGCCGACGCGAATCGAACGCGTGGCGAGTTCGTTCTGGTCCTGCACGCCTTGCCTCGCGACGAAGCGGTGGAGAGCGACACTGCGCATGACGCAGTCCTTCTGCCCTTGATCGCGGCCTTGCCGCTCAAGCAGGCGGTGGCGCTGGCGGCCGAGATCGGCGGCGCGCCGCGCAATCTTCTCTACGCGCGCGCGCTGGTTCTCAAAACAGCCGCGTCGCCCGAAGGCGACGCGGACTGAGGACGGGGCCGAGACGATCAGGACTTCGGCGCGGCCGGCGCGGTTTGCGCGTCGTGCTTCTGCTTGTGGATGTTGGCGCTCGCACGGTCCTGCATGCGGGCGAGGTGACGGCGCTCATGCTTCGTCACGGTGCCGTCGGCCTTGGCCTTGGCTTCCGCGCCGGCGATGCGCGCTTGCTGCTTGTCGAGGCGGTTGGTCTCCTTGGCGTTGAGCTGGCCCGACGCGACGCCGGCGTCGATGCGGGCTTGCTGCTTGGCTTCGCGGGCATCGACCTTGGGCGTGGCCGGGGCCGAGGCTTGCGCGAAAGCGCCGATCGAGGCGATCGCGAGGGTCGCGCCGATGGCGATGTTCTTGAGGTTCAACATGGTGATGTTCTCCGTAGGTGATAGGGCGTTCGTCGTGGGACGACGGGGCTTTCATTCCCGCCTGTCTTCAACGAAGGGCACGCCGCAGCGACGACCAAAGCACCCGTAAAGATGTGTGAAAGGCCCCGCTCCTACAATTCGCATCCGACTTCCGAGAGCGCCGCGACATGATTTCCCGCGAACCCACGATCGAGCGCCTGGCCATCGCGCGTTCGCTTCTGCTTCAGCCTTTTGATCTCACTGAAGCCACGCTCGCCAAGGCGCTGGCGACGATCGCCACGCACCGCATCGACGACGCCGATCTCTACTTCCAGTACACGCGCAGCGAAGGCTGGAGCCTCGAGGAAGGCATCGTCAAGAGCGGCAGCTTCGGCATCGACCAGGGCGTGGGTGTTCGCGCCGTCGCCGGCGAGAAGACCGCGTTCGCGTATTCCGACGACATCTCCGAGGCGGCGCTGATGGACGCCGCGCGCACCGTGCGCACGATTGCCGCGGCGGGCCAGGCCGGCAAGGTCAAGGTGGGACGGCGCGCGTCGATAGCGCCGAGCCGCGTGCTCTATGCACCGATGGACCCGATCGCCACGCTCGACAGCGCGCAAAAGGTGGCCCTGCTCGAGAAGGTCGAGCGGCTCGCCCGGTCCAGGGATCCGCGCATCGTCCAGGTGATGGCCGGCCTGGCCGGCGAATACGACGTCGTGCTCGTGGCGCGCGCCGACGGCACCATCGCCGCCGACGTGCGGCCGCTGGTCCGCCTCTCGGTCACGGTGATCGCCGAGCAGACGAAAGACGGCGTCGTGCGCCGCGAGTCGGGCAATGGCGGTGGCGGCGGTCGTTTCGGATTCGGCTACTTCCAGCAGGACGTGATCGAGTCGTACGTCGATCACGCCGTCAACGCCGCGCTTACCAACCTCGATTCGCGTCCCGCCAAGGCGGGCGAGATGAGCGTCGTGCTCGGCCCGGGCTGGCCCGGCGTGCTGCTGCACGAAGCGATCGGCCACGGACTCGAAGGCGACTTCAATCGCAAGGGCGCGAGCGCCTTCACCGGGCGAGTCGGCCAGCGCGTCGCCGCCAAAGGCGTCACCGTGCTCGACGACGGCACCCTTCCGGATCGGCGCGGCTCGCTCAACGTCGACGACGAAGGCAATGCGTCGCAGCGCAACGTGCTCATCGAGGACGGCATCCTCAAGGGCTACATCCAGGACTCGATGAACGCGCGTCTGATGAAGGTCGCGCCGACCGGCAACGGCCGCCGGGAGAGCTATGCGGCGGTGCCGATGCCGCGCATGACCAACACCTACATGCTCGGCGGCGACAAGACCAAGGAAGAGATCCTCGCCGGCCTGAAGCGCGGCCTCTATGCCACCAACTTTGGCGGCGGCCAGGTCGACATCACGAGCGGCAAGTTCGTCTTCTCGGCGAGCGAGGCGTTCTGGGTCGAGAACGGCAAGATCCAGTACCCGGTGAAAGGCGCGACGCTGATCGGCAACGGACCCGATGCACTGACCCGCGTCAGCGCCATCGGCAACGACATGAAGCTCGACACCGGCGTCGGCGTCTGCGGCAAGGAAGGGCAGAGCGTGCCGGTCGGCGTCGGCCAGCCGACGCTGCGCATCGACCGGCTGACGGTAGGCGGGACGGCCTGAGGACTCTGTCGTCCTGAGCGAAGCGAAGGACCTCGGCCGTCGAGATCCTTCGCTATCGCTCAGGATGACAAGCTTCAGACTACGCGAACGTCCAGCGTCGGCAGCCCTGTGATCGACCCCTGCATCAGGTCGCCCGGCACGACCGGGCCGACGTTTTCCGGCGTGCCGCTGTAGATGATGTCGCCCGGCATCAGCTCGAAGGCCTGCGACAGCTTCGAGATCTGCTCGGCGACGCTCCAGGTCATCATGTTCAGGTCGGCGCTCTGCTTGACCACGCCGTTGACCTTGAGCGTGATCGCGCCCTGGGTGAAGTGGCCGACGTCGGCGACGCGGTGCAGCGGGCCCATCGGCGCCGAGCGGTCGAAGCTCTTGCCGATCTCCCACGGTTTCTTCTCGTCGCCCATGGCGCGCTGCAGGTCGCGGCGCGTCATGTCAAGGCCGATCGTATAGCCGTAGACCAGCGACAAAGCCTGGTCGACGGAGACGTTCTTGCCGCCCTTGCCGCGCGCGGCGACCAGCTCGATCTCGGAGTGGTAGTTCTTCGTCAGCGGCGGATAAGGGTGATCGGCGGTGGTGCCGATAGCGACGAACTGGATCGCGTCGCTCGGCTTCTGGAAGAAGAAGGGCGGCTCTCGGTTCGGATCCGAGCCCATCTCACGCGCATGCGCCGCGTAGTTGCGGCCGATGCAGTAGATGCGCCGCACCGGAAACATCTCGCTCGAACCCGCGATCGGCAGCATCGGCTGGGCGACGTTGAAGACGGTTCGAGAGCCTGCCCCGCTCGCGGACGGCGACGATGGGCTTGCACAACCTGCGAACGCGGCGAGGCCGGTGACGGCGCCGGTAGACAACACTTGCCTTCGATCCATGCCTTTCTCCTTGACGAACCCGCAGCAGCGAGAAATCGCCGTGCTACATTGGCGTCCATGGTTTCGCGCTCTTGGTTCTTAGCCTATTTTGCGTTCTCGCACCGCTCGGCGGATGGAGAGGATTGACGCTAGCCAGGACCAGCGCAAACCGAATCCAAACCGCCGGGCAACCCCCGGCGGTTTTTTTTGGCCTGCACGACGACATCGATCGAGGGAGCACCGACGCCATGGTGAAGCACAGCCACCCCATCGCCGAGAGCGCGTATGCGCACGGCGAGCGCACCAGCCAGACCGACGATCTGCGCATCAAGGACGTGACGCCCTTGCCTCCGCCCGAGCACCTGATCCGCTTCTTTCCGATCGCCGGCACGCCGGTCGAGCAGCAGATCGGTGCCACCCGCGGCGCGATTCGCCGCATCATGCAGCGCGAGGACGATCGGCTGCTCGTCATCATGGGCCCGTGCTCGATCCACGATCCGCTCGCCGCCGTGGAGTACGCGAGAAGGCTGAAAGCCGAGCGCGACCGCTTTGCCGGCACGCTCGAGATCGTCATGCGCGTCTATTTCGAAAAGCCCCGCACGACGGTCGGCTGGAAAGGCCTGATCAACGATCCCTACCTCGACGAGAGCTACCGCATCGACGAGGGTCTGCGCATCGGCCGGCAGCTGCTGCTCGAGATCAACCGGCTCGGCATGCCGGCGGGCAGCGAGTTTCTCGACGTCATTTCGCCCCAGTACCTGGGCGACCTGATCGCCTGGGGCGCGATCGGCGCGCGCACGACCGAAAGCCAGGTGCATCGCGAGCTGGCCTCGGGCCTCTCGGCACCGATCGGATTCAAGAACGGCACCGACGGCAACATCCGCATCGCCATCGACGCCATCCAGGCAGCGGCCCGTCCGCATCACTTCCTGTCGGTGCACAAGAACGGCCAGGTGGCGATCGTCGAGACCCGCGGCAACAAGGACTGCCACGTCATCCTGCGCGGCGGCAAGGCGCCGAACTACGACGCCGCATCGATAGCAGCCGCCTGCAAGGAGATCGAGGCGGCGAAGCTGCCGTGCACGCTGATGATCGACTGCAGCCACGCCAACAGCAGCAAGGACCACACGCGGCAAATCGAGGTCGCGCGCGACGTCGCCGGCCAACTGCATGCCGGCAGCCGCTGCATCTTCGGCGTCATGGTCGAAAGCCATCTCGTCGCCGGGGCGCAGAAATTCAGCGCCGGCAAGGACGATCCGAGCAAGCTCGTGCACGGTCAGAGCATCACCGACGCCTGCCTGGGTTGGGACGATTCGGTCGGCGTTCTCGAGGCGCTGAGCGACGCCATCGAAGCGCGGCGCCAATAATCGACCCCACTCGCTGAATCGCCACCGACCCAAAGGGCTCGAACCCATGTCCCGTCGACCGAATCGCCGTCGCATCCTCCGGGGGATGGGCGCGGCCGTCGCCGCCGTCGCCTTCCCGGCACTGGCCGCGTCCCGCGATGGCCTGCCGCGCATGACCGACGGACCGTTCTATCCGCCGCTCGACTATCGCGCCCGAGGCATCGACTGGGACGCCGACCTGACGGTCGTGCGCGGGCGCGCGCCCGACGGCCAGCCGCGCGAGCGCGCCGCCGGCGAGTACCTCGATCTGCGCGGCAGCGTGCAGGACACGAACGGCCGGACCGTCGATGCCGCCACGGTCGAGATCTAGCAATG
>JANXWR010000444.1 GCA_025351025.1 Burkholderiales bacterium
CGCTTTCCGCTCGGCCTGTTTCGCGCCTGGACGGTATGGCGGCCGGCGGCGCGGCTGCTCGTCTACCCGCGGCCCGAAAGCCATGCGCCGGCGCTGCCGGCGGCGCGGCCGATCGCCGGTGGACCGACCCGCTCCCGCAACAGCGAAGGCGGCGAGATCGAGGGCGTGCGCGCCTACCGGCGCGGCGACCCGATGAAGCTGATCGCCTGGAAGAAGGCGGCGCAGGCACTCGAGACCGGCGCCGAGCTGGTGAGTCGCGATACCAGCGTCTCGGCACGCCAGGAGCTGTGGCTGGACTGGGCCGCATGCGGCGCGCTGGCCCCCGAGGAGCGGCTGTCGCGACTCGTTGCCTGGACGCTGGCGTCGGAGCGCGCCGGCACCGACTTCGGCCTGCGCCTGCCCGGTCTCGAGCTCGCCCCCGAAGGCGGCGAAGGTCAGCGCCGACGCTGCCTCGAGGCACTGGCGCTCTGGCAGGCATGAGGGCGACGTGAACATCGCCTTGACGCGCGGCTGGCTGCCGCACTGGCCCGGCTGGCGACGCCTGCCGCGCGAGGCGCGCGACACCCTGTTCCTGCTCGCCGTCATCGCCTGGACGGTGCTGCCGCACGTCTCGCACCTGCCGGTCTGGACCAGCGTGCTTACCGCCGTCGTCCTGCTCTGGCGCGGCCGCCTCGCCATCGCCGGCGGCGCCCTGCCCAGCCGTTGGGTGCTGCTCTCCGTGCTGGCGCTGGCGACCGGCCTGACCTTCTGGTCCTACCGCAGCCTGCTCGGCAAGGAGCCCGGCGTGACGATGGCGGTCGCCCTCATGGCGCTGAAGACGCTGGAGCTGCGTGCGCGGCGCGATGCCTTCGTCGTCTTCTTTCTCGGCTTCTTCATCATCCTCACGCACTTTCTCTATTCGCAGTCGATGCCGGTGGCGGTGGCGATGCTGATCTCGATCTGGGGCCTGCTCACCGGGCTGGTGCTCGCGCACATGCCGGTCGGCCAGCCAAGCCTGCGCCAGGCTGGCGGCCTGGCCGCGCGTACCGCCCTGTTCGGCGCGCCGATCATGGCGCTGCTGTTCATGCTGTTTCCGCGCATCGGCCCGCTCTGGGGCGTGCCGCAGGACGGCATCTCGACGACGGGGCTGTCGAACTCGATGAAGATGGGCTCGATGACCGAGGTCGCGCGCGACGAATCGGTGGCGATGCGGGTGCGCTTCGAAGGCCGCGCGCCGGCGCCGCCCGATATGTATTTTCGCGGCCCGGTGCTGACGCGCTTCGACGGCGTCGAGTGGCGGCCGCTCGGCTTGCCGTTCGCGCCGGCGAACAGCCCGGCCCGGCCGCCCGAGCTCAAGACGCAAGGTACGGCGATCCGCTACGAGGTGACGCTCGAGCCGCTGCGCGTGGCCTCGGTGCCGCTGCTCGAAGCGACGACCGAGGTGCAGCCGGTCGAAGGCTTTCGCATCGTCTCGCGCGAAGACCTGCAGTGGCTCGGCGAGCGGCCGATCTACGAACGGCTTCGCGTCAGCGGCGAGGCCCACATTCGCTACACGCTGGGCTCGTCGCGCCGCAGCGGCGAGATCCAGGAGAGCATGGAGCTGCCGGCCGGCTTCAACCCACGCACCTTGGCCTGGGCGCGCGCGCTGCGCAACGAGCACCGCAACGCGGACGCGACCGGCTATGCCCAGGCGATCCTGGCGCACATCCGCAACGGCGGCTACGACTACACCCTGTCGCCCGGCGAATACGGGCGCAATGCCGTCGACGAATTCTGGCTCGACCGCAAGACCGGCTTCTGCGAGCATTTCGCCTCGGCCTTCGTCGTCATCATGCGCGACGCCGGCTTTCCGGCACGCATCGTCACCGGCTATCAGGGCTCGGACCAGGAACCGGTCGACGGCTACTACATCGTGCGCCAGAGCTCGGCCCATGCCTGGGCCGAGTACTGGCAGACCGGCGTCGGCTGGCTGCGCGCCGATCCGACGGCGGCCGTCGCGCCCGACCGCATCGGCCGCAGCAGCCGGCTCGAGATCAAGCCCGGTCTTGTCGCCGGCGCCTTCGCGGCGATGAACCCGCAGCTCTTCGCCGAGCTGCGCAATGCCTGGGAGGCGGTCAACAACCGCTGGAACCAATGGGTGCTCAACTACACGCGCGGCCAGCAGCTCGACATGCTGAAGAACATCGGCTTCACCGCACCGGGTTGGGAAGACCTGGCGCTGCTGCTGATCGGCACGCTGAGCGCGCTCGCCCTCGGCGGCGCCGCCTGGGCCTGGTTCGACCGGCATCGCGTCGACCCCTGGGTGCGCCAGCTCGACCGCATGAGACGCACGCTGCGCTCGCTGGGCGTGCCGGCGGCGCCGCACGAGGCGCCGCGAACGCTCGCCGCGCACGTGCGCGAGCGGCTCGGCGAAGCCGGCGAGCCGCTCGCCGCCGCGCTCGAGCTGCTCGAAACGCAGCGCTACAGCCGCGCGCACGCGAGGCACCCCGACGCCGCTCTGACGCGACGCTTCGTCGCCGCGTCGCGGCGGCTGCGCACCTCGCCCGCTCGATAATCGGGCCGATGCTCCGCTCTCTGCTTCGCCGCTCGCTCGTGCTCGGCGGCGCCTGCCTCGCCACCGCGGCCGTCGTCCCGGCCGACGCCGCGCGCAAGACGCACCGACGCGCCGCGTCGGCGGTGGCCGACGACGGCGCACCCGATCTCGTCACCTACGGCCAGCGCGACGACGTCATGGCCTTCGCCGACGCCGTCGCCGAGCACCGCAATCTCGACGCCGCGTGGGTGCGCGCGGCGCTGGCGCAATCGCGCTTCGTGCCCAGCGTGGTCCGCCACATCATGCCGCCGCCAGCCGGCACGGCGAAGAACTGGGCCGCCTATCACGCCCGCTTCGTCGAGCCGATCCGTATCCGCGCCGGCGTCGCCTTCTGGCAGGGCAACGCGAAGTGGCTGGCGATGGCCGAGGACCTTTACGGCGTGGCGCCCGAGGTCGTCGTCGGCATCGTCGGCGTCGAGTCGATCTACGGCCGGCAGATGGGCAACTTTCGCATCATCGATGCGCTGGCCACGCTCGCCTTCGACTTTCCGGCCGGGCGCAAGGACCGGAGCGACTTCTTCAAGAGCGAGCTCGAGAGCTGGTTCGTGCTGTGCAACAGCGAAGGCATCGACCCGCTGTCTTGGCGGGGCAGCTACGCCGGCGCCATCGGCATGGCGCAGTTCATGCCGTCGAGCTTCAACCGCTATGCGGTCGACCTCGACGGCGACGGCCACGTCGACCTGCACGCGAGCGCCGCCGACGTGATCGGCAGCGTCGCCAACTACTTGGCCGAGTTCGGCTGGAAGCGCGGCCTCGCGGTGCGCTACGGCGTCAAGCCACCGACCGACACCAGCGACCGCGCGGCGCTGCTCGCGCCCGACATCGTGCCGACGTTCTCGGCCGCCGACATGGTGGCACGGGGCGCGATTCTGCCGCCGGAGGCGCTGGCGACCGACAGCAGGCTCGCCCTCGTCGAGCTGCAGAACGGCGGCGCCGCGCCGAGCTATGTCGTGGGCACGACCAACTTCTACGCCATCACGCGCTACAACTGGTCGAGCTACTACGCGATGGCGGTGGTGGAGTTGGGGGAGGCGGTACGGGCGGGGCGGGAGGGTCCAAGGTAGGCGTGCTGAACGAAGGCCGGCGGCTCAGGCAGGACGTTCCTTGATCTCCTCGAAAAAACGCCGCATCTTCGCCTCGGCCGAACGGCGCGGCGGCGGCGTCGCCCACGAAACGTTGGGCGGCGACGCCGCTTTGCAGGTGGCCGACACGAGCACCAGCGAAGTGCTGATCTGTGTCGGCGAGGCCTTGCTCGAGCTCGAGGCCGTCGACCCGGAGCTCGCCGAGCTGGTCGACATGCGCTATTTCGGCGGCTACAGCGAGACCGAGATCGCCGAGCTGCAGGGCGTTACCGACGGGAACGTGCGGCGCCGCTGGGACAAGGCGCACGCCTGGCTCTACGTCGCGCTCAACGACACTCCGCCGCAGCCGCCACGCTGAGCCAGGTCTCGATCCAGCCGTGCAGAACGGCGTCGCCGGGCCAGCCTTCCTTCACCTCCAGGCCCTGGTGCAGCTCCCAGGTAGAGCCGAACCAGCCCGGACCTTGGGGCAAGGCACGACGGGTCGCAACGGCGGCGACGGGAAGCAGCGAGGACTCTTCGGCAAGGGCGAGGGACATGGCGGGGCTCCTGGACAACGACTGCCGCCAGTGTCTCGATGCATGACCTGCGGAGCCATCCCGCTTGCGAGCGCCTCGACGTGCGCCCATGAACGGGGGAGGTCTCGCCCTCTGGCCCTCACCGCAGCCCTCTCCCGGAGGGAGAGGGAGGAAGACCTATTCGGGGATGACGCTGACCTCGACTTCCATGCTCTGCCCGCGTCCGCCCAGGATGACGCCGCGCAGGGGCACGACGTCGGCGAAATCAGCGCCCCAGGCGAGCGTGATGTAGCGCTGGTCGGCGAGCGTGTCGTTGGTCGGGTCGAGCTCGACCCAGCCGTGCCGCGGCGAGTAGGCGGCGACCCAGGCATGCGACGCGTCGGCACCGAGCAGGCGCGCCCGCCCGGGCGGCGGATCGGTGAGCAGGTAGCCCGAGACGTAGCGCGCCGGCAGGCCGCGGCCGCGCAAGCAGGCGAGCATGACGTGTGCGAAGTCCTGACAGACGCCGCTGCGCAGGTCGAGCACCTCGTCGACCTGCGTCGTCACCGTCGTCGCCTCGGCGTCGAACTCGAAGTCGGCGTGGATGCGGTGCATCAGGTCGGTCACCGCCTCGAGCCAGTCGCGGCCGGCGGCAAAGCTCGGCGCGGCGTAGGCGCGCGCCGCTTCCGACCACGGCACGAGCGCGCTCGGCTCGCTCAGGCGCGCCGCGGCCAGGCCGTCCTGCGCCGGGTCGCTGCGCACCGACTCGCGCACCGCCTCCCACGCCAGCGAGCCGGCGCGCTTCGCGTCGGGACGCTCGCCGACCTCGACCCGCGAGAGCATGACGACGCGCAGCAGCGGGTGCGGCCCGTAGACCGCGAAGTGGGTGACGCCGTTGCCGAAGTCGTCGCGCTCGTCGCGCCTCTCGTCGGTGGCCGGCTCGATGCGCAGCTCGTGCGAGAGCACGTGCTGCCAGGGCAGCTCGCGCGGCGTCAGGTGCGCCAGCTGCCACGACTGCGACACCGGCACGCGGTAGGCGTAGCGCGTCTCGTGCTCGACCGTGTAGCGGTCCATGCTCATGGGTCGGCGGCTCGGCGGCTTCAGGCGGCGAGCGAGAGAACGCTGCGCGGCACGGCGTGCGAGAAGAACTTGATCGAGATGTCGTCCGACATGGCGTAGGCGGCGCCGTGCAGCAGGCCGATGGTCCATGCCAGCGTCTCGCTCTCGGGATGCAGGTCGGCCGGCGCGAGGGCGCGCAACGCCGCGTAGGCCGATGCCAGCCTGTCACCCGTGAAGTGGCCGTGCGTCGCCTCGATCTTGGCGATGTATTCCGAGAGTCCCTTGGCCTGGAAGGCGAGCGAGCGCGGATTGGCGTCGTCGCGAACCAGCATGTCGAGCACGGGCAGCCATTCCGGCGCGGCCAGGTAGCGCGAGCGATAGGTGACGCTCGAATCGGCCAGGTCGAGCAGCCAGTCGAGGTCGTTGTCGCGCCCCTCTTCGATCGCCACGGTGAGCGCGCCGCACATCGTCGCCAGCCGCTCGACGCGCCGGCCCATCGAGAGAAAGCGCCAGCCGATGCCGCGCGTCATGCCGTCGAGGACGAAGCCGGAGAGCGTCATCATCGCCGTCGTCGCGCGGTCGAGCCAGACCAG
>JANXWR010000453.1 GCA_025351025.1 Burkholderiales bacterium
ACCTGCTCGACATCAACGCTGTCAACCCGCCGATGCGGCTGGAAGTGCCGCAGCCCATCCTCGACTTCGCCGACATGGCGCGCCTGCGTCAGATCGAGAAGCACACCGGCGGCAAGTTCAAGAGTCACGAGCTCGACATCACCTATCCACTCGCCTGGGGCGCCGAGGGCGTCGAGGCCAAGCTCGCCTCGATGTGCGCCGAAAGCGTCGACGCGATCAAGAGCGGTCACAACATCATCATCATCAGCGACCGCAAGCTCGACCGCGAGCATGTCGCGTTGGCGGCGCCGCTCGCGCTTTCGGCCGTGCACCAGCACCTCGTTCGCGAGGGCTTGCGCACGACCGCCGGCCTCGTCGTCGAGACCGGTTCGGCACGGGAGGTCCATCACTTCGGCGTGCTCGCCGGCTACGGCGCCGAGGCGGTCCACCCGTACCTCGCCTTCGAGACGCTGGCGGCGCTGCGCAAGGACCTGCCGAGCGAGCTCGGCACCGAGAAGGCGATCTACAACTACATCAAGGCGATCGGCAAGGGTCTGTCCAAGATCATGTCGAAGATGGGCGTCTCGACCTACATGTCGTACTGCGGCGCGCAGCTCTTCGAGGCGATCGGCCTCGAGAAGACGCTGGTCGAAAAGTACTTTCGCGGCACGGCCAGCCAGATCGGCGGCATCGGCATCTTCGAGGTGGCCGAGGAAGCGATCCGCATGCACCGCGCCGCGTTCGGTGAAGACCCGGTGCTCGAAAACATGCTCGACGCCGGGGGCGAGTACGCCTGGCGGGTGCGCGGCGAAGAGCATATGTGGACGCCCGACGCGATCGCCAAGCTGCAGCACGGCGTGCGCGCCAACCGCTTCGAGACCTACCAGGAATACGCGAAGCTCATCAACGACCAGAGCAAGCGCCACATGACGTTGCGCGGGCTATTCGAGTTCGTGGTCGATCCGGCGAAGTCGATCGCCATCGAAGACGTGGAGCCGGCCGCCGAGATCGTCAAGCGCTTCGCCACGGGTGCGATGTCGCTCGGCTCGATCTCGACCGAAGCGCATGCGACGCTGGCGGTGGCGATGAACCGCATCGGCGGCAAGTCGAACACCGGCGAGGGCGGCGAAGACCCGGCCCGCTACCGCGCCGAGATGCGCGGCGAGACGGTTGCCGAAGGCACGCACTTCGGCGACATCATCGGCAAGGGCGACATCGTCGTCGACTTCGCCTTGAAGGCCGGCGATTCCTTGCGCTCGAAGATCAAGCAGGTCGCGTCCGGACGCTTCGGCGTCACGACCGAATACCTGGTGTCGGCCGACCAGTTGCAGATCAAGATGGCGCAAGGCGCGAAGCCGGGCGAGGGCGGCCAGTTGCCGGGCGGCAAGGTCAGCTCGTACATCGGGCGGCTGCGCTATTCGGTGCCCGGCGTCGGCCTGATCTCGCCGCCGCCGCACCACGACATCTATTCGATCGAGGACCTGGCGCAGCTGATCCACGACCTGAAGAACGTCAACAAGCAGGCGAGCATCAGCGTCAAGCTGGTATCCGAGGTCGGCGTCGGCACGGTCGCCGCCGGTGTCGCAAAGGCGAAGGCCGATCACGTCGTCATCGCCGGCCACGACGGCGGCACCGGCGCCTCGCCGTGGAGCTCGATCAAGCACGCCGGCACGCCCTGGGAGCTGGGCCTGGCCGAGACGCAGCAGACGCTCGTCCTCAACCGCCTGCGCGGTCGCATCCGCGTCCAGGCCGACGGCCAGATGAAGACCGGACGCGACGTCGTCGTCGGTGCCCTGCTCGGCGCCGACGAGTTCGGCTTCGCGACGGCGCCATTGGTCGCCGAGGGCTGCATCATGATGAGGAAGTGCCACCTCAACACCTGCCCGGTCGGCGTGGCGACGCAGGACCCGGTGCTGCGCGCCAAGTTCCAGGGCCGGCCCGAGCACGTCGTCAACTTCTTCTTCTTCGTCGCCGAGGAAGCGCGCCAGATCATGGCGCGACTCGGCATGCGCAGCTTCGACGAGCTGATCGGCCGCGTCGACCTGCTCGACACGAAGAAGGGCATCGCGCACTGGAAGGCGAAGGGCCTCGACTTCAGCCGCGTGCTGCATGCGCCGACCGCGCCGGCGACGGTGGCGCGTCGCCACGTCGAGTCGCAGGACCATGGTCTCGAGAAAGCGCTCGACGTTCGCCTGATCGATAAGTGCCGGCCGGCGCTCGAGCACGGCGAGAAGGTGCAGCTCCTCGAGGAAGCGCGCAACGTCAATCGCACCGTCGGCGCGATGCTCTCGGGCGAGCTGATCCGGCGCCGGCCCGAGGGCCTGCCCGACAACACCATCTTCATCCAGATGGAAGGCACCGGCGGGCAAAGCTTCGGCGCCTTCCTCGCCAAGGGCATCACCATCTATCTCATCGGCGACGCCAACGATTACACCGGCAAAGGCCTCTCGGGCGGGCGTCTGGCGATCCGGCCGAGCATCGACTTTCGCGGTGAGGCGACCGAGAACATCATTGTCGGCAACACCGTGCTCTATGGTGCGACCAGCGGTGAGGCGTTCTTTCGCGGCGTTGCCGGCGAGCGCTTCGCGGTGCGACTCTCGGGCGCGACGGCGGTCGTCGAAGGCACCGGCGATCACGGTTGCGAATACATGACCGGCGGTACCGTCGTCGTGCTCGGCAAGACCGGCCGCAACTTCGCCGCCGGCATGAGCGGCGGCATCGCCTATGTGTACGACGAAGACGGCCAGTTCGCATCGCGCTGCAACACGACCATGGTGTCGCTGGCACCGGTCGTCCATGCGGCCGAACAGGAGAAGTCGGTCGAGCGCGCCATCTGGCATCGCGAGCAGACCGACGAGGCCTTGCTGAAGGCGCTCGTCGCCGATCACCACAAGTGGACCGGGAGCCTGCGCGCGCGAGAAATCCTTGATCGCTGGAGCGAGGCGCGCGGCCGCTTCATCAAGGTGTTCCCGAACGAGTACAAGCGGGCGCTCGCCGAGATCAGCCTGAAGGCGATGACGGCGCTGGGCGAGATTCGCGCCGGCTCCGCCGCTGACGACGCGATCGCCAAGGCCAAGGGCGCCCTCAAGACGATCAAGATCAGCGCGCCGAAGTAGCGTGCGAACGAGGACACGAGGGTAGGGCGATGGGCAATGTGACCGGCTTCATGAACTTCGAGCGCGTGGAAGAAGACCACGAGCCGGTGAAGAAGCGCGTCAAGAATTTCCGCGAGTTCGTGCACACGCTGAAGGAAGACGAAGCCAAGGTGCAAAGTGCGCGCTGCATGGACTGTGGCACGCCGTTCTGCAACGGCGGCTGCCCGGTCAACAACATCATCCCGGACTTCAACGACCTGGTCTATCGCGCCGACTGGAAGACCGCTTTCGCAGTGCTCGACTCGACCAACAACTTTCCGGAGTTCACCGGCCGCATCTGCCCGGCGCCGTGCGAAGAGGCCTGCACCCTCAACATCAACGACACGCCGGTCGGCATCAAATCGATCGAGCACGCGATCATCGATCGGGCCTGGGCCGAGGGCTGGGTTCTGCCGCGTCCGCCGGCCGTCAAGACGGGCAAGAAAGTCGCCGTCGTCGGTTCCGGACCGGCCGGCCTCGCCGCGGCGCAACAGCTGGC
>JANXWR010000480.1 GCA_025351025.1 Burkholderiales bacterium
GAACTTCACCGCCAAGCTGCTCGAGCTGCTGCGCATCGGCGAGCTCGACTGCGCCATCATGGCCGAGCCTTTCCCCGACACCGGCCTGGCGATCGCGCCGCTCTACGACGAGCCCTTCATGGTGGCGGTGCCGAGGACGCATCCGCTGGCCAAGCGCAAGTCGATCAGCGCCGTCGAGCTGAAGCAGGAAAAGATGCTGCTGCTCGGCACCGGGCACTGCTTTCGCGACCATGTGCTCGAGGTCTGCCCTGAGTACGCCCAGTTCTCGTCGGTCGATGCCGAGGGCATGCGCAAGACCTTCGAAGGCTCGTCGCTGGAGACGATCAAATACATGGTCGCCTCGGGCATGGGCATCACCGTCGTGCCGCAGCTTTCGGTGCCGGCGGAAAAGCAGGCGCACGTCGTCTACGTGCCGTTCGAGAAGCCCGTGCCGACGCGCCGCGTCGTCCTCGCCTGGCGGCGCAGCTTCACGCGCTACGAGGCGATCGCGGCGCTGCGCAACGCCATTTATGCCTGCGAGCTGAAGGGCGTGACTCGGCTGACCGCCTGAACTCGGATCGACCGAGGACTGCCGCGACGCTCAGTCGGGCCGGGTGCCTTCCCAGGCGCGCTGCAGCAGCTCGCGCACCGCGCCGCGCTCGAGCGGGCGCGGGTTCGGGTAGGGCGTCTGCACGGCAAGATCGGCGGCGCGGTCGAGGTCGACCTCGCGCATTCCGATGGCGGCGAGCGAGGTCGCGGCACCATGACGCGCTGCGAGATCGAAGACGCCACCGGGCGCCGTCGGCGTGCCAAGCGCGGCGGCGATCCTGCGCAGCGCCTGCGGCGCGGCCGGCGCGTTGTAGGCCAGCGCCTGCGGCAACACGACGGTGTGTGTCTCGGCATGCGGCAGACCGAAGCTGCCGCCGAGCGTGTGGCACAGCTTGTGGTGCAGGCCGACCGTGATGCTGCCCATCACCGTGCCGCACAGCCAGGCGGCGACCAGCGCCTCGCCGCGCGCTTCGACGTCGCGCGGATCGCGCTGCAGCGCCGGCAGCACGATCGCGCCGAGGCGGATGCCTTCTTCGGCCATCAGGTCGATCACCGGATTAGCGTCGGACGCATACAGGCCCTCGGCGGCGTGGGCGATGGCGTTCAGCATGCTGACCACCGTCATGCCGAAGGGCAGGCCGAGCGACAGTTCCGGGTCGTAGATGACGGTTCGCGGCAGCACGCGTGGATCGCGGCCGGTCTTCTTGGCGCCGGCCTCGGTCAGCCCATAGACGGTGGTCATCTCGCTGCCGGCATAGGTCGTCGGCACGGCGATCACGGGCAGCCCGGACTCGAGCGCGATGGCTTTGCCGAGCCCGGTCGTCGATCCGCCGCCGATGGCGATGGCGCAATCGGCGCCGAGCCGGCGTGCCTCGTCACACGCCGCCCGCGCCACCTCGACCGGCACATGCATCGCGGCCTGCGCGAAGAGGCCCGGGGCCTTCGGCCCGAGCAGCTCGGCGGCACGCTGCGCCAGCGCGATCTGCCCCGGCGTCGACAGCACGAGGGCGCGCGTCGCACCCAGGGCGTCGAGCTCGCGCGGCAAGTGCTGAAGGGCACCGGTGCCGAAGACGACGCGCGGCATCTGCGTCTCGAAAACGAAGTCGCGCACGACGTCGGCTCGCTTCGGCTCAGTGCGCAGCGCCGTGCTTCTGGCGCAGGATCTTCGCCGCCTCGACCATCGCCGCGAGCTTGGCCGTGGCACGCTCGCGCGGCAGGTATTTCATGCCGCAGTCGGGCGCCAGGATCACGTTCTCGGCCTTCACGTAGGACAACGCCCGCTCGATGCGCGCGACGACCGTCTCCGGCGTCTCGACCTCCGGGTCGGAGAGGTCGATGCAGCCGACCATGACGCGCTTGCCGTCGAGCGCCTGCAGCGCCGAGCAGTCGAGGTGCGATTGCGCCGTCTCGATCGAGACCTGGCGGCAGCTGCATTGCGCCAGCTCCGGCAGGAACGAGTAGCCGCTCGGCCGCTCGTGGATGATGGCCGCGTAGCCGAAGCAGATGTGCACCGCCGTCGTTCCGGTCACGCCCTCGAGGGCGCGGTTCAGCGCCTTCAGGCCGTAGAGGCGGGCCTTCTCGGGCCGCGCCTGCATGTAGGGCTCGTCGATCTGCACGACGTCGGCACCGGCGGCGAAGAGATCCTTGATCTCCGCGTTGACGGCGTCGGCATAGTCCATCGCCGCTTCTTCCTCGCTCTTGTAGAAGTCGTTCTGCGCCTGCTGCAGCATGGTGAACGGGCCAGGCACGGTGATCTTCGTCATGCGCGTCGTGTGAGCGCGCAGGAACTTCAGGTCGTCGACCTCGACGGCGTGCTTGCGGCGAATTTTGCCGACGATGCGCGGCACCGGGTTCGGGTGGCCCGAGCGGTCGAGCGCGCTGCCGGGGTTGTCGAGGTCGACGCCTTCGAGAGCAGTGGCGAAGCGGTTCGAGTAGCTCTCGCGCCGGATCTCGCCGTCGCTGACGATGTCGAGACCCGCTTCCTCCTGGGCGCGGATGGCGATCAGCGTCGCGTCGTCCTGCGCCTCGGCCAGGTACTGCGGCGGAATGCGCCAGAGCTCCTTCGCCCGCACCCGCGGCGGAAAGCGCCCGGCCAGCTGGGCCCGGTCGATCAGCCACTCGGGTTGGGGAAAGCTGCCGACGATGGTGGTGGGGAACAGCATGGTGGTCGTCTCCATTTCTGGTCGTCAGACGCCGAGGTAGGCGCGCTGGATTTCGGGGCGTGCGAGCAGCGCCTGCGGTTCGCCTTCGGCAACGATACGGCCTTCTTCGAGCACGCAGGCGCGATCGGAGATCGCCATCGTCATGACGACGTTCTGCTCGACGAGCAGCACCGACACGCCCTCGTCGTTGATCTTGCGAATCGCCGCGAACACATCGTGGACGATCAGCGGCGAGAGGCCGAGCGAAGGCTCGTCGAGCAGCAGCAGGCGCGGCCGCGCCATCAGGGCGCGGGCGATCGCCACCATCTGCTGCTGCCCGCCCGAGAGCTCGCCGGCCGGGCTGGCAAGCTTTTCCACGAGCGCGGGGAAGAGCGCCAGCGCCGCATCGAGCGAGGCCTGCCGGTGCGCCTTCGCTTCCGGAAGGTAGCTGCCGAGCTCGAGGTTCTCGAGCACGCTCATGCCGGTGAAGAGGCGCCGGCCTTCCGGCACGATGGCGATGCCGGCGGCGCAGAAGCGATGCGGAGGCAACTGTGTGATGTCGCGGCCCTCGAAGGCGATCGTGCCGCCGCGCGTGCGCAGGATGCCGGCGATGGCGTTGATGAGCGTCGTCTTGCCGGCCCCGTTCGGGCCGACGACGCAGAGCATCTCGCCAGCCTGCACGTCGAGCGAGACGCCCCAGAGCGCCGGCGCCGCGCCGTAGCTGACTTGGAGGTCGCGCACCTCAAGCATGGGCCTTGCCCAGGTAGGCGGTCATCACCTCGGGCCGCTGCATGACCTCGCTGGCGCTGCCCTCGGCCAGCAACTCGCCGTGGTGGAAGACGACGACGCGATCGGTCAGCGCCATCACCGCGCGCATCACGTGCTCGACGAAGAGGATGGTCGAGCCCTGGTCGCGAATGCGCCGGATCAGCGCCACCGCGTCGTCGATCTCGGCCGGCGTCAGCCCGCACAGCACCTCGTCGAGCAGAACCAGCCGCGGCCGCGAGGCGAGAGCGCGCGACAGCTCCAGGAACTTGCGCTGGTGCAGGTTCAGGTCTTCGGGTCGCGCCGCGGCCTTGTCTTGCAGGCCGGTGAATTCGAGCCAGCGCATCGCTTCCTGGCGCGCCGCGCGCGGATCGGCGACGGCGCCGCCGAACATCGTCGCCAGCGCCACGTTCTCGAGCACGCTCAGGTGCGCGAAAGGGCGCGGGATCTGGTAGGTGCGGGCGATGCCGGCGCCGGCGATTCGATGCGCGGCCTGGCCGATCAGGTCGCGGCCCTCGAAGACGATCTCGCCGGAAGTCGCCGCATAGTGGCCGCTGACGACGTTGATGAAGGTCGACTTTCCCGAGCCGTTCGGTCCGAGCAGGCCGAGGATCTCGCCCTGGCGCACGTCGACGTCGACGCCAGCCAGCGCGCGCACGCCACGGAAGGCCTTGTGCAGGCCGCGCACGCGCAGCAGCGGCGCGAGCGCTGCGGCTCGCGACGCCGCGACGTCGACATTCGCGGGATGGGCAGGCGCAGGCGCAGGCAACGAAGAAGGCGGAAGGGCCGAGCCGGTGCTCGCCGGCGCGACGCGCTTGCGAAACACCCGCAGCAGGCGCAACAGGATGCCGTCCGGCATGAAGAGGATGGCGGCGATCAGGATCGCGCCGGTCATCGCCTTGCCGGCGACCGCGTGGTCCGCGGCGGTGAAGCTGTAGAGCAGGCCGGTGATGGCCACCGCGCCGACGGCCGGGCCGGCCCAATGGCGCGTGCCGCCGAGCACGCTCATCAGCACGACCGTCAGCGGCACGGCGATCGTAAACACCTCGCCGACCGTCACGTACGAGAGAAAGAGGGCATGGATGCCGCCCGCCACGCCGGCCAATGCGCATGAGATCGCCAGCGCCGTCAGCTTGTAGCGGTAGGTCGGCACGCCCATCACCTCGGCGGCGTCCTCGTCATCGCGGATCGCGAACAGGTCGGCGCCAAATCTCGAGCGGTAGATCGCCCACGAGATGAGCATCGTGATGGTAGCGGCGGCGAGGGCGAGCAGGTAGAAGGTCGACGATTGCGTGGGCCCGATCTTCGGCACCGGCACGCTGCTGAGCGACACGCCTTGGCCGCCGTCGAGCGGCGTGTTGACGACGATGGTGCCGATGACGAAGGTGATCGCCAGCGTGAGCAGCGCGAACAGCTCGCCGCGCACGCCCTTGACGCGAAAGACGATCGCGCCGAGCGCGACGCCGAGCAGCGCCGCGGTCAGCGCGGCGACCGGCAAGGTCCAGAGAAACGGCCAGTCGTAGCGCGCGAGCAGCGTGCTCGTCGTGTAGATGCCGGTGCCAAAGAAGGCGCCGTGGCCGAACGAGAAGTAGCCGGTGTAGCCGGAAAGGATGTTCCACGAGGTCGCGAGCACGATCCAGTGCAGCATCAGGTAGAGCAGCGAGTCGTAGAAGGCCGGCAGGCCGAGGCGCGGCAGGAAGGCGAGCAGCACGCCGGCGCCGAGGATGAGGAGCGGCGTGCGCTTCATGAGAGATGGGAGCGGCGCTTCATGCCGCCCGGCCTGGCCGCAGCACGAGGATGACGATGAGCAGCGTGAACGAGACGATCGGCGCCCACGACGGCGCCGTCACCGCCATCGTGATCGCCTCGCTGACGCCGATCACGGTGCCGGCGATCAACGGCCCGAGCGCACTGCCGAGTCCGCCGAGCATCACGGCCGCGAAGACGACACCGATCCACGCATACATCTGCGACGGCGCAAGAGCGAAGCTGAGCGCCAGGCAGACGCCCGCCACGCTGGCCAACGCCGCGCAGGTTCCGGCGAGCAGGAGCCCGTTCAGCTTCTGGTTGACGCCGAAGGCCGAGGCGATCGGCGCATCTTCGGCTGCCGCACGCATCGCCTTGCCCAGGTCGGTGAAGCGCAGCACCGCCCAGATCGCGAGCGACAAGGCCACGGCAAGCAGCAAGGTAATCAGCTCGGGCACCGGAAAGTAAAGGACGCCGATCTTGAACTTGAGGTTCGAGTAGACCGACTCGAGCTTGCGGAAATCGGCGGTCCAGATCGACTGGATGAGCGCCTCGACGATGCCCATCAGGCCGAAGGTGAGCAGCAGCGAGTTGAACGGCGTGACCGCAAAGCGCGCCATCACCCAATGCAGCGCCGCGCCTATCGCGAAGAACAATGGAACGATGGCGACGAGCGTGAGCAGCGGATCGACGCCTAGCGACGCGAGCTGGTAGCAGAGGTAGGCGGCGAGAAAGGCGAACGCGAAGTGCGCCAGGTTGATGAGCCGAAGCAGGCCCCAGCTCAGGCTGAGTCCCAGGCCCATCAAGCCATAGAGCGCGCCGACGAAGATGCCCGAGAGGATGCTTTGCGCCAGCAGCGAGGCGCTGAGCAGCGTGAAACCGGGCATGCGGCCCGCGATCCTCAGTTGCTCAGCAGCTTGACGCCGCCGGACATCTCCTTCGGCCAGACGACGACCCAGTGGCCGTTTTGCACCTGCTTCACGCGCATCAGGTCGTCGCCGTAGTTGTTCGGGCCGTCGAAGCGGAGCTTGCCCTGCAGGGTGTCGACGCGATGCGTCTTCAGCCAGGCGCCGATGGCCTTGTCGTCCAGGCTCTTGGTCGCGGTGACACCGGCCTCGAGGATCTGCCATGCGGTGTACGACGCGGCCGACTGCGTTTCGACGGACGGATCGGCGAAGCCCGCCTTGGTCGCGCGCTCGCGATACAGCTTGACGAACTCGGCGGCGCCGAGGTTTGTCAAGAAGGGCGACTGCTCTTCGAAGATCGTCACCGAGAGGGCATTCTTCGCTTCCGGCAGCGTCACCAGCGGGCCGGGCGACGGGTAGATGTAGAAGTGCTGCAGCGGCTCGTAATCGATCTTCTTCATCGCGTCGAGAAGCAGGTTGCCCTCGAGACCGATCGCACCGACCCAGACGAAATCGGGCCTGGCATCCTTGACCCGGTTGGCGATCGGGCCGAAGTCGCGGTTGCCGAAGTCCCATTCGAGGTAGAGCACTTCGGTCAGGCCGCGCTTCTTCATCACCTCGCGCGCGCCCTGCGACAGGAAGTAGATCGAGGGAAACTTGCTCGTCACGACGGCGACCGTCTTTGGTGGCTTCGGGCCGGCAGCAAGGGCGTCGAAGACGGTGTTCGGGACGGTCGTGCCGGGGTCGGAGCCGAGCTGCCAGGCCGGAAACTGGAGATCGTATTTGGCCAGCGACGGGATGCCGAACGTGTGATGCACGAGCACTTTGTCGTAGCGCTGCGCCACGCCCATGGCCGAGAGGATCGCGCCGGTGGCGTACGGGCCCATCAGCAGGTCGACCTTGTCGGCGGTGACGAGCTGTTCGTAGAGCGTGCGCGCCAGGTCGGGCTTGGACTGATCGTCCTTGACGATCCATTCGAGCGGCCGGCCGAGCCAGCCGCCACGCGTGTTGGCCTGCTCGATGTAGATCTCGCCAACCAGCTTGTGGACCTGCGCAGTGGCCGAAAGCGGGCCGGTCAGCGCCAGCGTGCTGCCGATGCGGATCGGCTGGCCGGCGGCCTGCGCGAAGGCCGGGCGGGCAAGGCCGCCGAGCGTGGCGAGCGTCGCCGCCACCGCGGTGCGGCGCGAGATCTTGGACTTGGTCATGTGTGTCTCCTTCTCGGTGTTGATGTCTCTTCGCTCTTCGGTCCACCTGCGCGCCCAAGTGCTTGACGAACCTCGGCCGACGATGTCTTCCGCTTCAACGCGCTGCGAATTTCTTCACTGTGCTCGCCGAGCATCGGCGGCGGCATGATCTCGAGGGCCCGCTCGCCGTCGAACGACACCGGCGAGCGGACGGTGCGAAAGAGACCCATCACCGGATGCTCGGCCGAGGCCGTCATCTCCATGTGCAGCGCCTGCGGGTCGACCAGAGCCTCGCTGGTGTCGTACATCGGCGCATGCGGCACGTCTTCGTGCTGCAGGCGCTCGCACCAGGCGTCGCGGGTGCGGCGCTTGAAGTGCCCACCGAGCAGGGCGATCAGCGCCTCCTGGTGCGTGATGCGCGCCTCGCGCGTGGCGAATCGGGCATCGTCGAACAGGTCCGGCTGCTCGATAACGCGCGCCAGTCCCTGCCAGAACTTTTCGGGCGACGACATGTGCAGCGCGATCCACTTGTCGTCGCTACACTCGAGCACGTAGGACTGCGAGACTCGCGGCCGGCTGTACGGGCCCATCACCTCGCTGGCCTGGAAGAAGTGGGTGAAGGCGTCGAGGTTGAAGTGCGCCATCGCCTCGAGCATCGACACCTCGACCGTGCGGCCGACGCCGGTGCGGCCACGCTCGATCAGCGCGCCCATGATCCCGTAGGCCGCGTAGAAGCCGGTCAGCGAGTCGGCGATCGCCGGGCCGACGACGCGCGGGTTCTCGGGATTGACGAGCAGCTTGAGGAAGCCGCTCGCCGCTTGCGCCACGGTGTCGTAGGCGGGCCGGTTGGCGGCCGGGCCGGTCGGGCCGAAGCCGCTGATCGAGCAATAGACGAGCCGTGGATTGAGCGCGCGCAGTCGCGCTGCGCCGACACCCAGCTTGTCGGCGACGCCCGGCCGGAAGTTCTGGATGTAGACGTCGGCGTCCTCGATCAACGCATCGAGGACGTCGCGGTCGGCGGCATCCTTGGTGTCGAGCGTGATGCTGCGCTTGTTGCGGTTGTAGGTCTGGTAGTGCGTGCTGTAGAGACTGCCCTGGAAGGCGCGAAACGGATCGCCGGTGATGGGCACCTCGACCTTGATGACGTCGGCGCCCAGGTCGCCGAGCAGCATGCCCGCCGCCGGGCCGGTGATGAACGTGCCCTGCTCGACGACCTTCACGCCTTGCAGCGTCTTGATCATGCGAGCGTGATCATGCCGGCTTGCCGAAGCCCTCGGGAACGAGGCCGTCGTATTCCATCTCGCGCGTCGCCTGGTACGAGAGGGCAAAGCCGATCGGCTGGCCGATCTCTTCGTACAGGTGCGCGATCAGGCCGGCCGTGCGCGCCAGGATCGGCACGCCTTTCAGCGCCTGGACCGGGAAGCCGGCGCCGAGCAGCACGGCGGGAATGGCCCCGGAGACGTTGAGCTTGAGGTCCTTCTTCAATACCTCGGGCAGCGTCGCCTCGACCGCTTCGGCGATGGCGACGAAGCGCAGATCGGTGCCGGCCGCACGGGCGACGTCGAAGAGCGCGCCGACCCGTTCGTCACGCTCCTTGTGCAGCGGATGGCCATAGCCCGGGATCGACCTGCCCGCGGCGCGCCATGCCTTTGCGACCGACAGCGCGGCGACCTCGAGTGCCGTGCCGGCTTGCACCTGCGCGTCGATCTCGCTGTACATGCGCCCGGCCGTCTCCGATGAGCCGAGCACGACCGAGCCGCAGCCGAGGATGCCGGCCGCGACCGCGCCCTGCATCGCGTCGGGCGCCGCCGCGAAGGTCATGCGCGCCGCCTGCACGCTCGGCACCAGGCCATGCTCGGCGATCGCTACCAGCGTCGCGTTCAGCACCGCCGCCTCACCCGCTGTCGGCAGCTTGCCCGTGAGCAGGAGGAAGAAGTGCTCGACGAACGAGACCTTGCCGATCAGCTCCTTCGACAGGTCACGCCCGCGCACGACGATCGTGTGCTCGTCCGACGTGCAGATCGACGTGCGCGGTACGGTCGCCTTGCCGATCTTCATGCCGGGGTCGGCGCGAGCCGGAAGTCGAAGCTTGCCGAGTGATAGGGCTGCTTCATCTCACGCCCGTCGACGGCCTTGCCGGGCGCATGCTTGTCGAAGTCGACGACCAGGCTGTCGCGCTTGCCGAACACCACGTCCTCGTCGATGTACGGGCTGCCGGCGACGAAGACGTGCGTCGTCAGCTTGACATGGCCCGGCGCCGACACCTGCATGTGGATGTGGCCGGGCCGGTTGATGTTGCGGTTGGTGGCACGCAGCATGTCGCCGACCGGGCCGTCGTCGGGCACCGGGTAGTAGTTCGGGCGGATCGACCAGAACCAGTAGCGGCCCTCGGCGTCGGTGCGGAAGCGCCCGCGCGCCTTCATGGTCGGCTCGGCCGAAAGCTGCACGTCGTACTTGCCGTCGCCATCGCCGGACCATACGTCGAGCAGGGCACCGGCGAGCGGCTTGCCGTCGGTGTCGGTGACGCGGCCCATGTAGAAGGTCGGCTCGCCGGGGACGCCTTCGCCGATGTCGGTGCCGAGGGCGAGGTCGGGTGCGCCGGCCCAGTAGAACGGGCCCTCGACGGTCGCCTCGGTGGCCTCGGTCGCGCCCTTGGCGTTGCCGCCGGCGCGCGCCTGGGCCAGCGAGACGATCATCATCGACAGACCGAGCGTGTCGGAGAGCAGGATGAACTCGGGGCGCTGCTCGGTCGAGATCTGGCCGGTCGCATTGAGGAACTGCAGGCCCGCCATCCATTCCTCGGGCGTCAGGTCGACCTCGCGGGCGAAGGCGTGGATATGCTTGACGAGCGAGGTCATCAGCAGGCGAAGGCGCGGGTTGGCGGTGTTCTCGAAGGCGTCGACGACGTCTTGCGTCAGCCTTTCCTGGTTGTATTCGGACATGGTGTCTCCTTGTGCCGCCGCGGCCGGCGAATCGCTTCATCGAACGCCTGCCGTCGGCCCGGGGCGAAGCTTAGGGAGCCGACCGCGGCGACGGAAGTGGCGAATTCACATCGATATGATCGATGCCATCGATTCAACAGGCGGGTTTGTATGGAGCTGAGGCATCTTCGCTATTTCGTGGCCTTGGCCGAATACCTCAGCTTCACGCGGGCGGCGGCGCGCGTCCACGTGACCCAATCGACGCTCTCGCACCAGATCCGCCAGCTTGAAGAAGAAGTGGGTCAGCCACTGTTCGACCGGATCGGCAAGAAGGTCGTCACGACCGAGGCCGGCGAGCTGTTCCTCGCCTTCGCCACGCGCGCCCTGAAGGAAGTCGACCTCGGCCTGGCCATGCTCAGGCCCGGCGGCAGCGACCTCACCGGCCAGGTTCGCATCGGCGCTACGCACACCTTCAACATCGGCCTGATCCCCGAATGCGTGGCCTTGTTCCTGGCTCGGCATCCGACGGTGCGGGTGCGCGTCGAGGAGCTGGCCGCCGACCAGATCGGCGCCAAGCTGCATGCCGGCGAGCTCGACATCGGCATCGCCTACCGGCCTAGCGGCCCGAGCGAGCTTTGGTTCGAGCCGCTCTACAACGAGGAGATGGTGCTCGTCGTCGCCGACACGCACCCGCTGGCGGCCCGAAAGCGAATCCGCATGGTCGAGCTGCACCAGCAGCGGCTGGTCCTGATGCCCGAATACTTCGCGACCCGCACCCTGCTCGACGAGTGCTTCAAGGCGAGCGGCGCCGAGCCGATCGTCGTCGCCGAGATGTCGACGATCGCGCCGATGCTGGGCCTGGTGCTGCGCATGCAGATCGCCGCCATCGCCGCCACCAACGCCGTGCCGGCGGCGATGAAGGGGCTGCGCATGATCCCGCTCGAGAGCCCGACGCCGATCCGCACGCCGGGGCTGCTCTGGCGCCTGGGCGGCAAGCAGGCGGCGCCGGTGCAGTCGTTCGCGGTCATCGTGCGCAAGACGGCGCTCGGCAACAGCCTGCGCCACGAAGGCCCGGGCTGAGTCGTCCGACCGGCTGCTATGGCCAGGCTAGCAATTTCCGATTGGCCGGCGGGCGCGCGGACCGCTACCCTGCACGGCAAGGAGAACCGAACATCATGGCCAAGCCACCCCGCAGCAGCGCCGCACCGCGCATCAACATCGGCATCAGCGAGAAGGATCGCGCCGCCATCGCCGGCGGCCTGTCGAGGCTGCTCGCCGACACCTACACGCTCTACCTCACGACACACAACTTCCACTGGAACGTGACGGGGCCGATGTTCAACACCCTGCACCTGATGTTCATGGGGCAGTACACGGAGCTCTGGAACGCCGTCGATCCGGTGGCGGAGCGGATCCGCTCGCTCGGCCATCCCGCCCCCGGCTCGTACGCACAGTTCGGCCGCCTGAGCTCGATCAAGGACGTGCCGGAGACGCCACCGCAGGCGCTCGAGATGGTGCGCATCCTGGTCGAAGGCCACGAGGCCGTGGCGCGCACCGCGCGCAGCATCTTTCCGATAGCCGACAAGGCCGGTGACGAGCCGACCGCCGACCTGCTGACGCAGCGCCTGACGGTGCACGAGCAGACGGCATGGATGCTGCGCAGCCTGCTCGAGTGAGTCCTTCAGCAGCGGCTAGGATGGCGGTCCCGTGCGGATCGCCATCGTCACCTTCGAGGGCTTCAACGAGCTCGATTCGTTCATCGCGCTGGGCCTGCTGAACCGGCTTTCGTCGAGAGGCTGGAAGGCGCAGATCGCCAGCCCGTCGGTGCACGTGACCTCGATGAACGGGGTGACGATCCAGGCACAACAGCCGCTCGAATTCGCCAACGACGCCGAGGTCGTGCTGTTCGGCAGCGGCATCTACACCCGCGCTATCGCCGACAGCTTGGGCAAGCGAGGCTCGCTGCTGGATCGTCTGCAGCTCGATCCGGTGCGCCAGACGATCGGCGCCCAGTGCTCGGGCGCCCTGCTGCTGGCCCGACTCGGCCTGCTCGCCGACCAGCCCGCGGCCACCGACACGACGACGCGGCCCTGGCTCATGGAAGCCGGGGTCCGGGTCGAGGAGTCGCCATTCCAGGCGCGCGGCTCGATCGCGACCGCCGGCGGCTGCCTCGCCTCGCAGTATCTCGCGGCCTGGGTGATGGTTCGCGGCGCCGGCTGGGCCGCCGCCGCGCAAGCGCTGCACTACGCGGCGCCGGTCGGCGAGAAGGACGCCTACGTCGCGCGGCTGCTCGACGTGATCCGGCCCTTCGTCGGCAGCGCGGCACCGTGACGCGCTTTTGACCGCCGTAGACGCTCGCCGTCAGCCGAGCTCGTCGATGTTCTTCGGCCAGCTCTCCTTGAGCAGTCGCGACAGCGCCCGGTCGGCGAGCAGCTTGCCGCCGGTCTGGCAGCGGGCGCAGTAGTTGGTCTCGTTGTCGGCGCGGACGATGCGCTGCACCGGCGCGCCGCAGTCCGGGCAGGGCTGGCCGAAGCGGCCATGCACCGCCATCTGCGGATGGAATGCGGTGACCTTCAGGGGCCAGCCGCCGGCCTTGTCGGCCTCGGCGCCGAGCCGCTCGGTCCATTCGCGCAGCACCTCGCGGGCGGCGACGTAGAGGCATTCGACCGCAGCCGCGTCGAGCGAGCGGGTCAGGGCGAGCGGCGACATCCGGGCCCGATGCAGGATCTCGTCGGAGTAGGCGTTGCCGATGCCGCTGAAGAGCTGCGGCGTGGTGAGCGCCCGCTTGACAGTGTGGTTCTCGGCGGCGAGGCGCGCGGCGAACGCGGCGAGATCGGCGGTCGTGACGTCGATGCCGCCCGGGTCCATCCGGGCGAGGGCCTCGCGGCCCTGCACGAGATGGAGCGAGGCGCGCCGCTGCGTGCCGGCCTCGGTGAGCATGAGCGTGCCCGCCGTCTCGAACTCGAAGAGCGCCAGCGTCATCCGGCCCGGTGGCTTGGCACCCGGCGCGAGCCACTTCAGTCGCCCGGCGATCATGAGGTGGACGACGAGAAAGAGCTCGCCTTCGAGCGCGAGGACGATCCTCTTCGCCAGACGCTCGGCACCTTCGACGCGCCTTCCGTCCGCCGTGGCGAGCGGGGGCACCGCCGTGCGGACTAGAAAGGGGTTCATGACCTTGATGCGATTCAGCCGCTGGCCGACGACCCGCGCGGCCAGGCGCTCGGCATAGACAGTGACGTCGGGCAGCTCGGGCATCGCTCGAGTGTGCCAGCGGCCGATAATCGCCGGCTCTCCCGAATGCCGGCCGCCCGCGGCCCGACCATGGCCGACCTCGCCTCCGAAGTGCGCCGCCGACGCACCTTCGCCATCATTTCGCACCCCGACGCGGGCAAGACCACGCTCACCGAAAAGCTGCTGCTATTCTCGGGCGCGATCCAGATCGCCGGCTCAGTGAAGGCGAGGAAGGCCTCGCGCCACGCCACCTCGGACTGGATGGAGATCGAGAAGCAGCGCGGCATCTCGGTCGCCTCGTCGGTGATGCAGATGGAATACCGCGGCTGCGTCATCAACCTGCTCGACACGCCCGGCCACCAGGACTTCTCGGAAGACACCTATCGCGTGCTCACGGCCGTCGACGCCGCACTGATGGTGATCGACGCGGCCAACGGCGTCGAGCCGAGACGCGGCGGCTGCTGCAGGTCTGCCGGGCGCGCAACACGCCGATCCTCACCTTCGTC
>JANXWR010000512.1 GCA_025351025.1 Burkholderiales bacterium
GCCTGCCGCCTTCTTCGAGAAGCAGGAAGTGCGGCGCCCAGCCGGTCTCGGCGACCGCGCTCGCCGACGCGTGCAGCGCGCGCAGGTACTCGATCGACACGAATGGAGTGGCGCTGGCTTGCGCCGCGACGAGCGCATTCCAGGCGACGGCATCGATCTCGGCGGGGTCGCGGCAGACGCGGAGCGTGACGTCGCCCGTTTCGGCGGCGCGGGTCGCGTCGGCGTCGGGCTCGGGGCGAGACTTTTTCAAGCGGCGCATGTTAGGTGCAACACTGAAACGGCGCACGGGCGTGCTCGGGGTCGCCTCTCCATGCTCGGGAACGTGAGTTGCCTCTAAACTCGGCCACTGTCACGCGCACCAGGAGCCGGCCATGAAACAGATTACTGCAATCGTCAAGCCGTTCAAGCTCGAGGAAGTGCGCGAGGCGCTCGCCGAGATCGGCGTCTCCGGCCTCACCGTCACCGAGGTCAAGGGCTTCGGCCGACAGAAGGGCCACACCGAGCTCTACCGGGGCGCCGAATACGTGGTCGATTTCCTGCCGAAGGTGAAGGTCGAGGTCGTCGTCAAGGATGCCGACGCGGAGCGCTGCATCGAGGCCATCATCAAGGCCGCCAAGACCGGCAAGATCGGCGACGGCAAGATCTTCGTCACCTCGATCGAGAGCGTCGTCCGCATCCGCACCGGCGAGGTCAACGAGGACGCGGTCTAGCGAGACGCCGGCGCCTTCTCGGCGCGCGCGTCGACGAGCCGCGTGCCGCACACGACGTCGTGCCAGAACTGGCGGCCGGGCGCGGCCAGCGCCAGCAAGGCATAGACGACGATGCCGAGCGCTACGGCGCCGAGCGTCTGCGAGGGTGACAGGTGCAGGTACGCGGCGATCAGCGTCGCCGGCGCGAACCAGGCGATGCAGCAGGCGACGTAGCGCGTCAAGGCGCGCGGCTGGGTCAGGCGGGCGCCGGTGCCGTCGACGATGCGGATATGCCAGGTCTGCATCGCCAATGTTTGCCCGCGCGCCGACCAGAAGCCGACGAAATAGATGCCGTACACCAGCAGCGCGAAGGCGCGCAAGGCCGTCTCGCTCTGCAGCGCGTGATCCTGGCCGGCCTGGGCGAAGAACAGGGTGCCGATGATGGCCGGGACGAGGGCGACGCCGAACAGCAGCAGCGATTCGTAGACGAAGCAGGTCATGCGGCGCAGCAGCGTCGGGGTGCTCAGCGGCGCCACGTCTTGCGGCGCCGTCGCGCCGCCGGCTGGCGTCATTTCGACGCGGGCGGCGCGGCCGGACGAGGCGGAGCGACCGGCGTCGGCGTCGGTACCCGCGCCGGCGCGGCGGTGATGGGCTGGATCGGAAGCGAGGGTGCGACGGCGGCCGCCTGCGGGCCGCGGCGCGGCAGCAGCGTGGACCGATTGACGAACTCGGGCGTGGCCGCGATTTTCGGCATGCCTGACTGCTGGTGTGGTGGTGGCGTCACCGGTCGGGTGATGAGGCGCGTCGTCGCTCCCGGTGCCGCCTGGACCACGGTCGGCGCGACCTGCAGCGGCGGATGCGCCAGCGCTGGATTGGGAACGACGTTGGCCTTGGCCTGCGTGGCGTCGCGCGCCGGCAAAACGGCCTTCGCCCCGGACCCAGGCACCGGCCGGGCGGCTGCTGCCGACGAGGCGGCACGCGCCGCCAGCTGCTGCTTCGTGTCGGCGGGCAGGTTCTGGTACTCCTCCCATCGCGCCGAGCGGGCCGGCGCCGGGACCTGCCGTGCCTCCTGGTAGCGCAGTCGCACTTCGCCGCGCTCGGCCGGCGTGAGGCGGGCCCATTCGGTCATGCGCTCGGTGATGCGAGCGCGCTCGGGTACGGGCAGGCTCGGATAGCGGTCGGCGATGACGAGCCACTTCTGCTTGCGCGTCGCATCGATGCCCGGCCACTCCTTCTCGAGCGGGCCGAGCGCTTGGCGCTGTATCGGCGTCAAGGCCTGCCAGCGAATGCCGCCCTCGGCGCGAGGCGTTTGAGCGATGAGGGGCGGGCGCGGCACCGGCGGCGGGGCGGCACCCTGTGCCAGCGCCGCCGTGCCGGCGGCGAGGGCGGCTGCGGCGATCGCGAGGGAGACGGCGCTTCGCTGCGGCCCGGGCGTCATGGCCGGCCGCCTCATTGATTGAGCGGAGCTTTCAGGTATTCGACGAAACCGGCGTCGCGGTAGGCGTTGATCGGCAGGTCGTCGCCGAGCAGGGCGGCGTCGACCTCGGCGGCGACCGAGATCTGCGAGCGCGTCTGCCAGTCCTGGATCAGCGCCAAGCCGGCGACCAGCGCCACCAGGGGGAGCGCCGAAGCGATGCGCAGCCACCAGGGCGACCGGCTGAAGCCGAGCACCGCCGCGCCTTGAGCCGTCAGGCCGACGCCGTGCACTTCGCTGCCGGCGCGCGCCAGGCGGCCGGCCTCGACCGCCTTCTCGCGAGCGAAGCGCAGCCGTTCGCCGATTTCGGGCGCGACGTTGTCCGCGCGCTCGCTCAGCCGAGCGGCGATATTTCGCGCGAAGCGCGCTTCCGTCGCCTCTCGGGCGGCGAGGCCATAAGAATCCATGTGCGTGATCATGTTCCGATTCCCTTCGCCCTGAGGGCTTTGGCCAAGGCGTGGACCGCCCGCGAGCAGTGCGTCTTGACACTTCCCTCCGAGCAGCCCATCGAAGCGGCTGTCTCGGCGACATCGAGTTCCTCCCAGTAACGCAGGAGAAAAGCCTCTCGTTGACGTCCGGGTAGTTGAGCGACTTCGGCCTCGATAAGTTGCAAGATCTGCGCCCGTGAGACGGAATCGGCAGCGCTTTCGTGCTCGAGCGAGCTGCCGAGCGCCTCCAGAGTCTCCAGAATGTCGAAGTCGCCTTCGCTGCCGGCGCTCTCGAAATCGGAGAAATTGCGGACGACTGCGTTCTTGACCTTCTGGCGCCGGAACCAGTCCATCGTCGCGTTCGAGACGATGCGCTGGAACAGCAGCGGCAGCTCCGCGGCGGGCCGGTCGATGTACTTTTCAGAGAGCCGGATCATCGCGTCCTGCACGATGTCGAGTGCCGCGTCTTCGTCCCGGACGGCGTACACGGCGCGCTTCCAGGCACGCTTCTCGACGCTCTTCAGAAAGTCGGAAAGTTCTTTGTCGGTGGCCAAGGAAGGCGGCCTTGGAGGGCTGCAGCTCGAAGCGGCGACGATTATCTCATCGCGCCCCGGGGCGGCCGTCGCGGATCGAACGAGGCGCCGGGCGATGCGATAATTCGTGGTTGCACGACAGATTCGATCGCCGGCGCGGCCCGACCGCGTAGCCGCACCGGGCGATCGATCAAAGGCACCACACCCGCCTCACGAGGGCGAGGAAAGGTGCACCGATGGTTTTTCGTCAGAGAAATTCACAGAGGTTTGAGAATCATGGAAACGTCTGCGCCCGATCTGGAGCGCGCCCCCGCGGCCTCGCCGCGTGCCGCCCCCGTCGTCCCGACCGAGCCGAACGGCTCCGAAATCCTGGTCCGCTGCCTGCAGGCGGAAAACGTCAAGTTCCTCTGGGGCTACCCCGGCGGGGCTGTCCTCTACATCTACGACGCGCTCTACAAGCAGCAGACGATCGAGCACGTGCTCGTGCGCCACGAGCAGGCGGCGGTGCACGCCGCCGACGGCTATGCGCGGGCGACCGGCGAGGTCGGCGTCGCGCTGGTCACGTCGGGCCCGGGCGTCACGAATGCGGTGACGGGCATCGCCACCGCCTACATGGACTCGATTCCGATGGTGATCGTCACCGGCCAGGTGCCGACGCCGGCGATCGGCCTCGACGCCTTCCAGGAGTGCGACACGGTCGGCATCACGCGGCCGATCGTCAAGCACAACTTCCTCGTCAAGGACGTCCGCGACCTCGCGATGACGATGAAGAAGGCCTTCCACATCGCCCGCACTGGCCGGCCCGGCCCGGTGGTCGTCGACGTGCCGAAGGACGTGTCGATGGCGACCGCGCTCTTCCACTACCCGGCAACCGTCGAGATGCGCTCGTACAACCCGGTGAAGAAGGGCCACGGCGGGCAGATCCGGAAGGCGGCGCAGCTTCTGCTCGGCGCGAAGCGGCCCTACATCTACACCGGCGGGGGCGTCGTTCTCGGCAACGCCTCGGCCGAGCTGCGCGCGCTCGTCGACCTGCTCGGCTTCCCGTGCACCAACACTCTGATGGGCCTGGGCGCCTATCCGGCGAGCGACCCGAAGTTTCTCGGCATGCTCGGCATGCACGGCACCTACGAAGCGAACATGACGATGCAGAACTGCGACGTTCTGCTCGCGGTCGGCGCGCGCTTCGACGATCGCGTCATCGGCAACCCGAAGCACTTTGCCTCGGTCGAGCGCAAGATCATCCACATCGACATCGACCCGTCGTCGATCTCGAAGCGGGTGCGCGTCGACATCCCGATCGTCGGCGACGTCAAGGACGTGCTGCAGGAGCTGACGGCGCAAATCCGGGAGTCGGCGTCCAAGCCCGACGTCAAGGCGCTGTCGCCGTGGTGGTCGCAGATCAACGAGTGGCGAAAGCGCGACTGCCTGGCCTATTCGAGAGGCACGGGCGACGTCATCAAGCCGCAGCACGTCGTCGAGACGCTGTGGGAGCTGACCAAGGATCGCGAGACCTACATCACCTCCGACGTCGGCCAGCACCAGATGTGGGCCGCGCAGTACTACCGCTTCGACGAGCCGCGGCGCTGGATCAACTCGGGCGGTCTCGGTACGATGGGCGTCGGCCTGCCTTACGCGATGGGTATCAAGCTCGCCAAGCCGGAGGCCGAGGTCTTCTGCATCACCGGCGAAGGCTCGATCCAGATGTGCATCCAGGAGCTCTCGACCTGCCTGCAATACAAGACCGCGGTCAAGATCGTCTCGCTCAACAACCGCTACCTCGGCATGGTGCGGCAATGGCAGCAGATCGATTACGGCGGCCGCTATTCGCACAGCTACATGGACGCGTTGCCCGATTTCGTGAAGCTGGCCGAGGCCTACGGCCACGTCGGCATCCGTATCGACAAGCCCGCCGAGGTCGAGCCAGCGCTGCGTGAGGCGCTCCGCCTCAAGGACCGCACGGTCTTCATCGACGTGCAGACGGATCAGACCGAGAACGTCTGGCCGATGGTAAAGGCGGGCAAGGGCATCACCGAGATGCTGCTCGGATCGGAGGACCTGTGAAGCACATCATCGCGGTCCTGCTCGAAAACGAGCCCGGTGCCTTGTCCCGTGTGGTGGGTCTCTTCTCGGCTCGCGGCTACAACATCGAGACGCTGACCGTCGCACCGACCGAGGATCCCTCGCTCTCGCGCATGACCATCGTCACGACCGGCTCCGACGAGGTCATCGAGCAGATCACCAAGCACCTGAACCGGCTGATCGAGGTCGTCAAGGTCGTCGACCTGACCGAGGGCGCCTACACCGAGCGCGAGCTGATGCTGATCAAGGTGCGCGCGGTCGGCAAGGAGCGCGACGAAATGAAGCGGATGGCCGAGATCTTCCGTGGCCGCATCATCGACGTCACCGAGAAGAGCTACACCGTCGAGCTGACCGGCGCCGCCGACAAGCTCGACGCCTTTCTCGAGGCGATCGACAAGAGCGTCATTCTCGAGACGGTGCGTACCGGCTCGAGCGGCATCGGCCGCGGCGAGCGCATTCTTCGCATTTGAGCGAGCCACTCCGCTCAACTTCACATTCATCGAACAGGAACATTGCAGTCATGAAGGTCTACTACGACAAGGACGCCGACCTCAGCCTCGTCAAAGGCAAGAACGTCACCATCATCGGCTACGGCTCGCAAGGCCACGCCCATGCGCAAAACCTCTCCGACAGCGGCGTGCGCGTCACGGTCGGCCTGCGCAAGGGCGGCGCTTCCTGGGCCAAGGCCGAAGCGGCCAAGCTCAATGTCGCCGAGGTGAACGAGGCGGTGAAAGCGGCCGACATCGTCATGATGCTGCTGCCCGACGAGCAGATCGCTGCGGTCTACAAGAACGATGTCGAGCCGAACATCAAGCAGGGCGCGTCGCTTGCTTTTGCGCACGGCTTCAACGTCCACTACGGCCAGGTCGTGCCGCGCGCCGACCTCGACGTCTGGATGGTTGCGCCCAAAGCGCCGGGCCACACCGTGCGCTCGACCTACACCCAGGGCGGCGGCGTGCCGCACCTGATCGCGGTGCACGCCGACAAGTCGGGCAAGGCGCGCGACCTGGCGCTCAGCTACGCCGCGGCCAACGGCGGCGGCAAGGCCGGCGTGATCGAGACCAATTTCCGCGAGGAGACCGAGACCGACCTGTTCGGCGAGCAGGCCGTGCTCTGCGGCGGTACGGTCGAGCTGATCAAGGCGGGCTTCGAGACGCTGGTCGAGGCCGGCTACGCGCCCGAGATGGCCTACTTCGAGTGCCTGCACGAGCTGAAGCTGATCGTCGACCTCATCTACGAGGGCGGCATCGCCAACATGAACTACTCGATCTCGAACAACGCCGAGTACGGCGAGTACGTGTCGGGGCCGAAGATCATCACCGACGAGACGCGAGCGGCGATGAAGAAGATGCTGAAGGACATCCAGACCGGCGAGTACGCGAAGAGCTTCATCATCGAGAACCGCGCCGGCGCGCCGACGCTGATGAGCAAGCGCCGCCTGATGGCCGAATCGCAGATCGAGGTCGTGGGCGAGAAGCTCCGGGCGATGATGCCGTGGATCAAGAAGAACCGTCTCGTCGACCAGTCGCGCAACTGAATGGCGATGCCTTCGGACCGTAGGGGACACCGATGACGTCCGACCCTGACGATCCGTCCGATCCCGTCGGTCCGCCGCTGCGGCCCCGGCGCAAGGGCGTCTACATCTTGCCCAACCTGTTCACGCTGGGCGCGCTGTTCGGCGGCTTCTACGCCGTGGTGATGGCGATGAACGGGCGCTTCGAACAGTCGGCCTACGGCGTGTTCGCGGCGATGGTGCTCGACAGCCTCGACGGCCGCGTCGCCCGCATGACCCGCACCCAGAGCGTGTTCGGCGAGCACATGGACTCGCTCTCCGACATGGTCTCGTTCGGCGCCGCGCCGGCGCTGATCGCCTACGAGTGGGCCCTGCGCGGTCTCGGCAAGCCGGGCTGGATCGCCGCCTTCGTCTACTGCTCATGCACGGCGCTTCGGCTGGCGCGCTTCAACACCAACATCGGCGTCGTCGACAAGCGCTTCTTCCAGGGCCTGCCCAGCCCGGCCGCGGCGGCGATCGTGATGGGCTTCATCTGGGTCATGAACGACCAGGGCTTCACCGGCATCGAGGAGGGCGCCTGGCTCGGCTGGACGACCTTCGCATTCACGCTCTACGCGGGTCTGACGATGGTGACCAACGTGCCGTTCTACAGCTTCAAGGATCTGAGCCTGAAGCGCTCGGTGCCCTTTGTCGTGATCGTCCTGATCGCGCTCGGCATTGCCGTCATCAACATCCATCCGCCGATCGTGCTGGTCGCGCTGTTCATGCTCTACGGCCTCTCGGGCTACGCCGTCTACATCTGGAAGAAGCTCAAGGGCAAGCCGGTGAGCGTGATTGCAACATCCACCGACGAACCCGACGAACAAGGGCTGCACCGCTGAAGTCGGCGTGCTATATTGAAATCGTGACGTACCGAATTCTTTCCGCGCTGCTGCTTCTTCTTGGACCAACAAGGGCTCGCTGAACGCACTCGTCTTAACGTCTCGTCCAACGGCCCGCCAGCAAACTGAGCGGGCCGTTTTGTTTTTACCGAGGGAATTGCCGTGACCGACCGCCTCTTCATCTTCGACACCACCTTGCGCGACGGCGAGCAATCGCCAGGCGCCTCGATGACCAAGGACGAAAAGCTCCGCATCGCCAGGCAGCTCGAGCGGCTCAAGGTCGACGTCATCGAGGCGGGCTTTCCGGCCTCGTCGAACGGTGATTTCGAGGCGGTTCGCGCGATCGCCCAGGCGATCAAGGGCGCGACCGTGTGCGCCCTTGCGCGGGCCAACGACCGCGACGTGAGCCGCGCCGCCGATGCGCTCAAGGGTGGCGAATCGACGCGCATCCACATCTTCCTCGCCACCAGCGACCTGCATATGGAGAAAAAGCTTCGCATGACGCGCGAGCAAGTCTTCGAGCAGGCTAAGCTCTCGGTGCGCTTCGCCCGCAACCTCGCCGGCGACGTCGAGTTCTCGCCCGAGGACGGCTATCGCTCCGATCCCGAGTTCCTCTACCGCGTGCTCGAGGCGGTGATCGCCGAGGGCGCAACGACGATCAACATCCCCGACACCGTCGGCTACGCCGTGCCCGAGCTGTATGGCGAGTTCCTGCTCGACCTGCGTCGGAGGATCCCGAACGCCGACAAGGCGGTGTGGTCGGTGCATTGCCACAACGACCTCGGCATGGCCGTGGCGAACTCGCTCGCCGGCGTAAAGATCGGCGGCGCGCGCCAGGTCGAATGCACCATCAACGGTCTCGGCGAGCGCGCCGGCAACTGCTCGCTCGAAGAGATCGTCATGGCGGTGAAGACGCGCAAGGATTACTTCAAGCTCGACATCGGCGTCGACGCGACGCAGATCGTGCCCGCTTCGCGTCTGGTCGCGCAGACGACCGGCTTCGTCGTGCAGCCGAACAAGGCGGTGGTCGGCGCTAACGCCTTCGCGCACGCCTCGGGCATCCACCAGGACGGCGTGCTCAAGGCGCGCGACACCTACGAGATCATGCGTGCCGAGGATGTCGGCTGGGCGACAAACCGGATCGTTCTGGGCAAGCTGTCGGGGCGCAACGCCTTCAAGCAGCGTCTGAAGGAGCTCGGCATCGAGATGGAGGCCGAGGCCGACGTCAACAATGCGTTTGCCCGCTTCAAGGAGTTGGCCGACCGCAAGAGCGACATCTTCGACGAGGACATCCTGGCGCTCGTGATGGACGAAGCCGTCACCGCCGAGCACGAGCACTACCGCTTCATCTCCCTCTCGCAGCATTCCGAAACCGGCGAGCGACCACAGGCCAGCGTCGCGTTCGCCGCCGGCGAGGTGCAGCACCATGCATCGAGCGACGGTAACGGGCCGGTCGACGCGAGCCTGAAGGCGATCGAGTCCAAGGTCGCAAGTGGCGCGGACATGCTGCTCTATTCGGTCAATGCCATCACCAGCGGCTCGACAGAATCGCAGGGTGAGGTGACGGTTCGGCTGCAACACGGGGGCCGGGTCGTCAACGGCGTCGGTGCCGATCCGGACATCATCGTCGCGTCGGCGAAAGCCTACCTTGCGGCGTTGAACAAGCTGCACAGCAAGACCGAACGGGTCGCTGCGCAGGGCTGAATGGGGCGCGGGAAGCACCGGAGAACGCTGATTCCGTGTCTGTAGTCGCACTTTAGAAACAACGCGCAAGTTTTTGATCTTGCGCGTTTTTATTGCCTCCCGTAGACTCGCGCCGCTCCCTGTTACAAGGATGACCGTGACTTCGATTGCCAAGCTCGCTGCGACGGCCCTCTGCATCTGCCTTGGCACCGCCGTCGCCGCGGCTCCCTCGAAGTCTTCGGCGGCCGACCGCGAGGCGGCGAAAAAGCACGCCACCTCGAAGGCGGCCCTGACCCGGATCGCCGCCCACGCGCGGGTTCGCCAGCCGCTCGTCGTCGCCACCGCGCGGCATGGCAGCGTGCGTCGCGTCTCGCTGGTTCGTGTCGAGCCGGCCCATCCCTCGTTCGGCCAGATGATCGGCCTGCACGATTCCGTCGATTCCCTCGAGCTGAAGTCCGGCGTCGCACTGGTCCTCGACCAGGACACCGACGAGGTGCTGTTCAGCAAGAACTCGCAGGCCGTCCTGCCGATCGCGTCGCTCACCAAGCTGATGACGGCGGTCGTCGTCACCGAGGCGAACCTGCGCCTCGACGAGCCGATCACCATCACCGACGACGACATCGACACCGAGAAGGGCAGCCGCTCGCGTCTCAAGGTCGGAACGACGCTGCCGCGCGAAGACATGCTGCACCTGGCGCTGATGTCGTCGGAGAACCGTGCTGCCCATGCGCTCGGCCGCAGCTACCCGGGCGGCCTCGGCGCTTTCGTCGCCGCGATGAATGCGAAGGCGCATGCACTCGGCATGAACGACACGCATTACGTCGAGCCGACGGGCCTGTCGAGCCTCAACCAGTCGAGCGCTCGCGACTTGGCGACGCTGGTCAAGGCGGCGCACGAGCACCAGATCATCCGCGAGTTGTCGACCTCGCACGAATACGCGGTCGAGGTCGGCAACCGCGCCGTCCAGTTTCGCAACACCAACGGCCTGGTCAAGAGTCCGGCCTGGGACATCGGCCTGCAGAAGACCGGCTACATCTCCGAAGCCGGCCGTTGCCTCGTCATGCAGGCGACCATGGCCGGCCGCCAGCTGATCATGGTGTTCCTCGACTCCGCCGGCAAGTACTCGCGGATAGGCGATGCCGAGCGGGTGCGCCGCTGGGTCACCGAATCGGCGCGCTCGGTGCCGGGCTTCAGCGGCATAAAGCCCAAGGTCTGAGCCGGTGCCCGGCCGCGGCAGCTAGCCGCGGTGGCCGAGCGCCGACGAGATCTGCGACGCAGTCGCGCGCAACCGCTCCAGCCAGCTTTCCTCGAGCCGATCGGCCGGCGCCGAGATAGAGAGCCCCGCCACTAGCTTGCCCTGGTCGTCGAGGATGCCGGCGGCCATGCAGCGCACACCCAGCTCGAGCTCTTCGTCGTCGCGTGCCGTGCCGTACTGTGTGACTCGCGAAAGCTCGCGCTCCAGCGATGCCAGGTCGGTGATGCTGTTGCGCGTGTGCCCGGCCAGGCCGGTCCGCGCCGCATAGGCACGCACGCGCGGCGCGTCGTCCTGCGCGAGGAACAGCTTGCCCACCGAGGTGAGATGGAGCGGCGCCCGGCCGCCGATCGCGCGCACGACCTGCATCCCGGACCGCTCGCTGTAGGTGCGCTCGACGTAGACGATCTCGTCGCCCTGGCGCATCGAGAGGTTGACCGGCTGGTGCGTGAGCTTGTGCAGCTCGCGCATCGGCCCGAGCGCCGCGTCGCGCACGTCGAGCCGCGCCTTGACGAGGTTGCCGAGCTCGAGCAGGCGCATGCCGAGCCGGTAGCTGCCCGGCTCGGGCCGATCGACGTAGCGGCCGATCGCCAGGTCGTTGAGGATGCGATGCGCCGTCGACGGATGCAGCCCGCTTTGCTCGCTGATGGCCTTCAGCGTCACCGGCTCCTGGTGCGAAGCGAGCAGGTCCAGCAGTGAAAAGGCGCGCTCCAGCACCTGGATGGTGATGGCCCGGTCCTCGATCTTGCGCATGTCGCGATTCTCGCCGAGTGATCAGGAGAGCGCGGCGTGTGCCGCGGCGATGCCGCTGCGAACCGCGCCTTCGAGCGTCGCCGGGTAGGGCCCGTCGACGTAGTCGCCTGCCGCCGTGAGCCCCGGTGCGATGCAGGTCGGCGGCCGATCGAGCGCAGGCGTGCAGCGGAAGGTGGCGCGTTTCTCGACGATGGTGCGCAGCGCCGTCAACGGTGCGCGCAACTGCGCCGCGAGCTCGGCCCGCGCCTGCGCGAGCGTCGCTTCTTCGGTGGCGACGAGGCCGCGCTCGACCCAGGACGCGGCGCCGCTGACGACGAAAGCGAGCAGCCCTTGTGCTCCGCCGAGCTGGCCACGGTCGAAGACGAATTGCGCCGGGCGAGCCGCCTCAGAATGAAGCACCAGCATCGGCTCGGCAAGGCGCGTTCCCGGGCTGCTTGCGTAGACCGTGACGATCGGCTCGTAGAGGAGCGACGCCGCGCGCGCCGCCCATGCCGCGTCGTGGGGCGCGACCAGGCGCGCCGCTTCGTGGGCGCTGGCAGCGACGAGCACGGCGTCGAAGGACAGGCCGTCGACGCGCCACGCGGCCCCCGCAACCTCGAGTCGCTCGACGCGATGCGCTAGGCGAACCGTGGCGCCCTTGGACTCGAGCCAGTCGACGGCAGGCCGGGGCAGCAAGGCGCCGAGACCGACCTTCGGCAGCAGCAGGTCGGCTGCGCCCGGTCCCGAGGCGAGCGCGTCGTGCAGCACGCGCAGGAACACCGCTCCGCTCGCCGACTCGGCCGGCGTGTTCAGCGCGGCAACGCAGAGCGGCTCGATGAATTGCTGCCGCACCGACGCCGGCAGGCCGGCGACGAGATCGGCGACGGTCGCCTCCGGCGTGCACGCGAAGCCGCGCAGCTTCCATTCGAAGGCTTTGGCCAGCAGCGCGAAACGGTCTCGCCACGACCAACCGCGCCGGCCGAGCACGGCGCGCGCGAACGCCGTCATCGGCGCGCCAGCGGGCAGGCAGAGGCCGAAGCCCTCGGCGTCGACGAGGCGAAGCGGCAGACGAAGAAAGGCGTCCGCCTCAGCCACGCCGACCCGGGCCAGCACGCTCAGGGTCTCGCTGTAGGCGCCGATGCAGATGTGCTGGCCGTTGTCGAGCCCGGCATCAGCGCCGGCGACGTCGCGGGCCCGGCCGCCGACGAGCGGCGACATCTCGAACAGCGTGACCTCGGCGCCTGTTGCGGCGCACTCGACGGCGCCGGACAGGCCGGCCCAGCCGGCGCCGATGATGGCGATGCGCCGCGCCACTGGCGGCCGTTTCACTAGCGACCGCGCCAGTTGGTTCGCATCGCGATCCAGAGCTTTCTGATCGGCGTCAGCGAGATGCGCTGGTGCAGCACCTGGAAGCCATCGGCTTCGATCTCGCGCAGCAGGGCACGATAGATGTTGGCCATCATCAGGCCGGGCTTCTGCATCTTTCGATCGCTCGGGTCGAGCAGCGCCAGGGCCTCGTCGTAGAGGCGATGCGCGCGCTCGGCCTGGAAGGCCATCAGCGCCGTGAAAGGTTCGCCATAGCAGCGCTCGAGCAGCTCGTTCGCCTTCACGTCGAAGCGCTTAAGCTCGTCCATCGGCAGGTAGATGCGGCCGCGCCGCGCGTCGTCGCCGACGTCGCGGATGATGTTCGTGAGCTGCATCGCCAGGCCGAGACGATGCGCGTAGGCCAGCGTCGATTCGCCGCTGCGGCCGAAGATGTTCGCCGCAACCTCGCCGACGATGCCGGCAACGAGATCGCAATAGCGCGCCAGGCCGGCGAAGTCGAGGTAGCGCGATTGGTCGAGGTCCATCTGGCAGCCTTCGATGACGGCCAAGAGGTGTCTGGCCTCGATGCCGTAGGCCGCGGTGGTCGGCATCAGGGCCCGCATTACCGGATGGCTCGGATTGCCCGCGTAGCTGTATGCGATTTCGCTTCGCCACCAGGCCAGCTTGGCGGCCGCGACGCCGCGGTCCGAGACCTCGTCGACGACGTCGTCGACCTCGCGGCAGAAGGCGTAGAAGGCGGTGATCGCGGCGCGGCGCGGCGGCGGCAGGAAGAGAAAGGCATAGTAGAAGCTCGAGCCGCTCGCCGCCGCCTTTTCCTGGACGTATTGTTCCGGTGTCATCGGGTCGTTTGCAGCCGGCGCGACATCAGGCGGCGAGCCGGGCAGCATCGGCGCCGGCGGCACGCATGCGCAGGGTGCGCCAGGCGATTGCCGGCGCGTCGCGCCAGCCGAGCTTCGGGCGCGTCGTCAGGGTCGCGCCATGCAGAGCTTCGATGCGATCGAGGATGCGCAGTCCACCTTGCACGACCAGGCGCAGCTCCCAGCCGGCACGACCGGGGATCGCGTGCACGAGCGGCGTGCCGTATTGCATCAGCCCGCGCGTCCAGGCGACCAGCTCGAGCACGAGCGCCTGTGTGGCGTCGCTGTCCTGGCCTGCGAGCAGGGCCGTGGGCTCGACACCGTGACGCAGGCAATCGGCCTCCGGCACGTAGAGGCGGCCGTGTCGCGCATCGCGGCCGAGGTCCTGCCAGAAGTTGGCGAGCTGCAGCGCAGTGCAGATCGCATCAGAGCGGAGCAAGGCGTCGGCGTCGGCGATGCCGTAGAGATGAAGCAGGAGCCGGCCGACCGGATTGGCGGATCGCCGGCAGTAGTCGAGCAGCAGTGCGCGGTCGGCATACCGCACCGTCGTCACGTCCTGCGTGAAGGCGTCGAGCAGATCGCCGAGCAGGCCGACGGGCAGGCGATGCCGCTCGATCGCCGCGGCGAGCGGCACGAAGACCTGGCGCCAGCGCGCCGATGACGGCGCGCCGACCGCGACGGCCGCCAGATCGCTCCGGTAGTCGGCCAGCTCGGCCAAACGCGTCTCTGCGGCGGCATCGCCTTCGTCGGCGATGTCGTCAGCGGTTCGAGCGAACCCGTAGATCGCTTCGACGGCCGGTCGCAGCGCGGCTGGACACAGCAGCGAGGCGACCGGAAAATTTTCGTAGTGATCGACGGACACGACGGCGATTCTCCATGCCCGCTGCATCGGTCCGGGAATCACCGTCGAAATGCGGCCCGGGAGGTCGTTTGACGCTGCGGCGAGCCGACCGTATATTACTGACCGATCAGTCAGTTATTTGTGGAGCTCGTCGAAATGAACTGCGCCATTCCCCGTTCCGCCTTGCTTGTCTCCTCAATCGCCGTGCTCCTGGTCGCCTGCTCGAAGGCGCCGCAGGCGCCCGAGCCGCTGCGCGCCGTCAAGACCATGGTCATCGCTTCGGCGTCGGCCGGAGGAACCTACGAATACGCCGGCGAGATCCGCGCCCGCGTCGAATCGCGGCTCGGCTTTCGCGTCGGCGGCAAGATGACCGAGCGGCCAGTCAATGTCGGCGATGCGGTCAAGGTCGGCCAGCTGCTGGCGCGCCTCGACCCACGCGACCTGCGCCTCGGCGAAGACGTGGCGCGGGCGGCGGTGGCGAGTGCCGCCGTCAACCTGCAGCAGGCCGACGCCGACTTCAAGCGCTATCGCGACCTGAAGGACCAGGGCTTCATCAGCGGCGCCGAGTTCGAGCGCAGAGAGACCACGCTCAAGGTCGCCAAGGCGCAGCTGGAGCAGGCACGTGCCCAATCGGGCGTGCAGGGAAACCAGGCCGGCTACGCGGCGCTCACCGCCGATGCCGGTGGCGTCGTCACCGGCGTCGATGTCGAGCCCGGCATGGTCGTCGCGGCCGGCGCCTCGGTCGTGCGGCTGGCGCACGACGGGCCGCGCGACGTCGTCTTCTCGGTGCCCGAGGACAAGGTCGGCCTGATCCAGGCGATCGAGGCGCGCCAGGGCACGGTGAAAGTGCGACTCTGGAGCAGCGGCGTCGCCACGGTGCCGGCGAAGATTCGCGAGATCTCGGCCGCGGCCGACCCGGCGACGCGGACCTTCCTCGTCAAGGCCGACCTTGGCGAGGCCGATGCGCCGCGCCTCGGCCAGACCGCGACTGTCGCCGTCGACACGCCGCGCGTGGCCGGCATCGCCCGGGTGCCGCTTTCGGCGCTGAAAGAGGACCACGGCAAGAGCACGGTCTGGATCGTCGACGCGGCGTCGATGACGACGGTCTCGCGTCTGGTCACGATTGGCGGCGCCGAGGGCAACGACGCCGTCGTTCTCACCGGGCTGAGGCCGGGCGATCGCGTCGTCACCGCCGGCGTGCATGTGCTGAGCCCGGGGCAGAAGGTCAGGCTCTACAGCGATCCCGAAGCGCCGCTCGCGGCCGCGTCCGGCGCCTCTCCGGCGACCGGCGCGCTGCCGATCACCGCCTCGGCGAGCCCGCGATGAGCGGCGAAGCCGGCGCGTTCGCGCCGGTCGTCGCGGCCCCGGCCGTCGACCGACGCTTCAACATCTCGCGCTGGGCGCTCGAGCACAGCGCGCTGACGCGCTATCTGCTCGTCGTCTTCCTCGTTCTCGGTGCTGCGGCCTATTTCCAGCTCGGTCAGGACGAGGATCCGCCGTTCACCTTTCGCGCTATGGCGATCCGCGTCTTCTGGCCCGGTGCGACGGCGCAGCAGGTCGCCGAGCAGGTCACCGACAAGCTCGAGAAGACGCTGCAGGAAGTTCCGTATTCGGATCGCATCCGCAGCTACTCGAAGCCGGGCGAGGCGCTGATCCTGTTCCAGGTGCGCGACTCGTCGCCGCCGAAGGAGATGCCGCAGATCTGGTACACGGTGCGCAAGAAGCTCGGCGACAGTCGCAGCACGCTGCCACCCGGCGTCGTCGGCCCGTATTTCAACGACGAGTTCGGCGACGTCTACGGCTCGATCTACGCGATCTCGGCCGACGGCTTCAGCTACGCCGAGCTGAAGGACCACGCCGACCAGGTGCGGCAGCGCCTGCTCAAGGTCAAGGACGTGAGTAAGGTGGCCATCTTCGGCGCGCAGGACGAGAAGGTCTTTGTCGAGATCTCGCAGCAACGTCTCGCCCAGCTCGGCTTCGACTTCAACCAGGTGCTCGGCCAGCTCGGCCAGCAGAACGCGATCGAGTCGGGCGGCACGATCAATGCGCCGACCGACTCAATCCAGGTTCGCGTCGCCGGCCAGTTCAATTCGCTCGATGACCTGCGCCGCTTTCCGATCCGCGCCAATGGCCAGGCGTTCAAGCTCGGTGACATCGCCGAGATCAAGCGCGCCACGATTGACCCGCCGCAGGTCAAGGTGCGCGACCATGGCAAGGAAGTGGTCGCCCTCGGTATCTCGATGGCGCGCGGCGGCGACATCATCGAGCTCGGCAAAGCGCTGGAGAAGACCTCGGCCGAGATACACGCCCAGCTGCCCGCCGGCCTGGAGCTGCACCAGTTCCAGAACCAGGCCAAGGTCGTCTCGGGCTCGGTCAACGAGTTTGTCGGCACGCTGATCGAGGCGATCGTCATCGTGCTGGCGGTGAGCTTCGTCGCGCTCGGCCTGCACTTCAAGCCGCTGCGGCTCGACTGGCGACCCGGCCTGGTCGTCGCGATCACGATCCCGCTGGTGCTCGCGATCACCTTCGTCGTCATGTACTACGCCGGCGTCGGCCTGCACAAGATCTCGCTGGGCTCTCTCATCATCGCCCTCGGCCTGCTCGTCGACGACGCGATCATCGCCGTTGAGATGATGGTGCGTAAGCTCGAAGAGGGCTTCGACAAGGCGCGCGCCGCGACCTTCGCTTACGAGGCGACGGCGATGCCGATGCTGACCGGCACGCTGATCACGGCGGTCGGCTTCCTGCCGATCGGCCTGGCCCAGTCGACGGTCGGCGAATACACCTTCGCGATCTTCGCTGTCACGGCCGCGGCGCTCGTCATTTCCTGGCTGGTCTCGGTCTACTTCGTTCCCTATCTCGGCACGATCCTGCTCGCGGAGCGCAAGCATTCCGCGAGCGAGCAGCCGCACGAGCTCTTCGACACTCCGTTCTACAGCCGCTTTCGCGGCGTCGTCGCCTGGTGCGTGCGCCATCGCTGGATGACGATAGGTGCGACGGTCGCGACGCTGGTCCTCGGCGTCGCCGGAATGGGCGTCGTGCAACAGCAATTCTTTCCCGATTCGAGCCGGCTCGAGATTCTGGTCGACCTCTGGTACCCGGAAGGCACGTCGTACGCAGCCAACGAAGAGGTGACCAAGCGGGTGGAAAAGCGCGTTCTCGGCCTCGACGGCGTCAGCGACGTCACGACCTGGGTCGGCAGCGGTGCCGAGCGCTTCGTGCTCGTGCTCGACCAGATCTTTCCGCAGAGCAATGCCAGCCAGATGATCGTCATGCCGCGCGACATGAAGGCGCGCGAGCGTCTGCGTGCCGCGCTGCCCGACATTCTGGCCGCCGAGTTTCCCGAGGCGCGCGGTCGCGCCAAGCTGTTGCCGAACGGGCCGCCGGTGGCGTACCCGGTGCAGTTCCGCGTTGTCGGCCCGGAGGCGTCGCACGTGCGCGCCTACGCCGACGAGGTCAAGGCGATCATGCGCACCAACGCGAACATGCGCGGCGTCAACGACAACTGGAACGAGTCGGTGAAGGCGCTGCACCTCGACATCGACCAGGACAAGGCTCGCGCCCTCGGCGTCACCAGCCAGGGCATCGCCCAGGCCGCGCACACCATCAACGGCGGCAGCAACGTCGGCCAGTTTCGCGACGGCGACAAGCTGATCGACATCGTGCTGCGCCAGCCGCAGAACGAGCGCGGTGCCATCTCCGACATAGCCAACGGCTACGTGCCCACCGCCAGCGGCAAGAGCGTGCCGCTCGAGCAGATCGCCACGGCACGCTTCGCCTGGGAGCCAGGCGTGCTCTGGCGCGAGGGCCGCGACTACGCCGCCACCGTGCAGGGCGACATCGTCGAAGGCCTGCAGGGCGCGACCGTGACGGCCCAGCTCGACCCGCTGTTCGCGCCGATCCGCGCCGGCATGCTGCCCGGCTACCGGATCGAGATCGCCGGGGCGGTCGAGGAAAGCAGCAAGGGCCAGGGCTCGATCGCCGCCGGCGCGCCGCTCATGCTCTTCATCATGTTCACGCTGCTCATGCTGCAGCTGCACAGCTTCAGCCGCTCGGTGCTGGTCTTCCTGACCGCGCCGCTCGGCATCGCCGGCGTCGCTGCGGCATTGCTGCTGCTGAACCGGCCGTTCGGCTTCGTCGCCTTGCTCGGCGTCATCGCCCTGATGGGCATGATCATGCGCAACTCGGTGATCCTGATCGACCAGATCGAGCGGGACCGCGTGCGCGGCGCGGCGGCGGGGACGGCGATCGTCGAGGCGGCGGTGCGGCGCTGCCGGCCGATCATGCTCACCGCCGCCGCAGCGGTGCTGGCGATGATCCCGCTCTCGCGCAGCGTTTTTTGGGGGCCGATGGCGGTGGCGATCATGGGCGGGCTGATCGTCGCCACGGTGCTGACCTTGTTTTCGCTGCCGGCGATGTACGCTGCCTGGTTCCGGGTGAAGGCCGAGCCCTTAAACTAGCGGGTTATCCCGCGCGGGTGGCGAAATTGGTAGACGCACCAGGTTTAGGTCCTGACGCCTTCACCGGCGTGCGGGTTCGAGTCCCGCCCCGCGCACCAGCAACTTTCAAGTCGAAGAACCATCATGGCCGTTCAAGTTGAAACGCTCGACAAGCTCGAGCGTCGGATCACCCTGTCGCTGCCGGCAGCGACGATCGCCTCCGAAGTCGAGTCGCGCCTGCGCCGCCTGTCGCGCACCGTCAAGGCCGATGGCTTTCGTCCGGGCAAGGTGCCGATGAGCGTTGTCTCGCAGCGCTACGGGTACTCGGTGCACAGCGAAGTGCTCAACGACAAGGTCGGGCAGGTCTTCTCCGAGGCCGTCAACGAAGCGAAGCTGCGCGTCGCCGGGCCGCCGCGCATCACCGAGAAGGAGGGCGCGCCCGAAGGCGAGGTCGCCTTCGATGCGACCTTCGAGGTCTACCCCGAGGTGAAGATCGGCGACCTGGCCGCCGCCGAGGTCGAGCGCATCTCGACCGAGGTCGGTGACGAGGCGGTCGACAAGACGCTCGACATCCTGAGGAAGCAGCGACGCACCTTCCAGCAG
>JANXWR010000534.1 GCA_025351025.1 Burkholderiales bacterium
AAGCGAGCGGATGCGCACCTTCCTTGCCGACCGTCTTTATGCCCAGGGCGATGCCGGCGCAGTTGACGAGCCCGACCAGCTTGCCGAGCGCGAGCGCTGCCGCCACCGCCTGCTGCCCATCGGCCTCCTGGCTGACGTCGCAGCGCACGAAGGCGCCGCCGATCTCCGCAGCGACCTTCTGGCCGCGCTCGGCCTGCAGATCGGCGACCACGACCTTGGCGCCATGTGCCGCGAGCATCCGCGCCGTGCCTTCGCCGAGCCCCGACGCGCCGCCGGTGACGATGAATACCTTGCCCTCGATCTCCACGTTCTTCCCCCTTGTCGTTCAGGCCAGCGCCGCCAGCGCGCGCGCGCTGATGTCCTCGACGCTGCCGATGCCGCTGATGCGGCGATAGGCCGGCGCACCGGGCTCGCCCGATGCGGCCCAGCGCTGGTAGTACTCGACGAGCGGGCGCGTCTGCCGCGCGTAGACCGCGAGCCGCTTGGTCACCGTCTCCTCGAGATCGTCGACGCGCTGGATCAGCTCTTCGCCGGTGACGTCGTCGAGACCTTCGACCTTGGGCGGATTGAAGCGCAGGTGATAGGTGCGGCCCGAAGCCACGTGCACCCGCCGGCCGCTCATGCGCTCGACGATGGCGCTGTCGGGGACGTCGATCTCGAGCACATAGTCGAGATGGACGCCGGCCGCCTTCATCGCGTCGGCCTGCGGGATGGTGCGCGGAAAGCCGTCGAACAGGAAGCCGGCCGCGCAATCGGGCTCCTTGATGCGCTCCTTGACCAGGCCGATGATGATGTCGTCGCCGACGAGGGCGCCGGAATCCATCACCTTCTTCGCCTCGAGGCCGAGCGGCGTGCCTGCCTTGACCGCCGAGCGAAGCATGTCGCCGGTAGAGATCTGCGGAATGCCGTAGCGCGTGCAGATCACCGCGGCCTGCGTTCCCTTGCCCGCGCCGGGCGCTCCCAACAGGATGAGTCTCATGGGCGTCGTTGTCGGGTCTCGGGACGGACGAAGAAGCCATCATAGGCGGCCGAGCGAGCACCGCCGCGCCAGCGTCGCTCAGGCAAAACCCGCGCCACCGTGCGCGGCGAAAAGAGCGCGTACCGCTTCGAGATCTGCCGGCGTGTCGATGCCGAGCCCGGGCTCGCCCGTGCCGACATGCACGGCGATGCGCTCGCCGTGCCAGAGCACGCGCAACTGCTCGAGCTGCTCGACCCGTTCGAGCGGGCTCGGCGCGAGCCGCGGATAGCGCTGCAGGAAGGCGGCGCGATACGCGTAGAGGCCAACGTGACGCAGCGGCGCCGCAGTGCTATCCATGGGGCCGCCGTCGCGCGGCCAGGGGATCGGTGCGCGCGAAAAATACAGCGCGGCACCGCCGGCATCGAGGACCACCTTGACGATGTTCGGGTTCTGAAAATCGACCGCACCGCGGATCGCATGCGCCGCCGTGCTCATGACGCAATCCGGACGCCGCGCGAGCAGCTCGGCGCAGGCATCGATGAGCGCCGGCCCGATCATGGGCTCGTCGCCCTGGACGTTGACGATGATCTCGTCGGTGGCGAAGCCGAGCGCACGCGCCGCTTCGGCGAGCCGCTCGCTGCCGCTCGAATGGTGGGTACCGGTCAATACGGCGGCGACGCCGCTGGCGCGGCACGCTGTGACGATCTCGTCGTCGTCGGCGGCCACCGTGACCGAAGCTGCACTCGACTGCGTGGCGCGACGCGCGACGCGCACGATCATGGGCAGGCCGCCGATATCGGCGAGCGGCTTGCGCGGCAGGCGCGTCGAACCCAGTCGGGCCGGGATCAGGACGTGGAAGGCCAAGCGGCTGAGTGCCTAGGTGTCCGCGGGCAGGGCGCGGGCCTCGCCTTCGAGCATCACCGGGATGCCGTCGCGCACCGGGAAGGCGAGCCGGTCGGCCCGGCACACCAGCTCCTGCCGCTCCTGAAGCGGCGGCCGCCAGTGCTGCAGCGGCCCCTTGCAGATGGGACAGACGAGCAACTCAAGGAGTCGTGTTTCCATTCGGTTCGTGCGTCGGCAAAGAGTCAGGACGGGGCAGCAGGGCGAGCAGCGACTCGTCGAAGGCGGGATCGGGTCGGAAGTCTAGCGCCGCCACCCAGACGCGCGTGCCAAGGCGCCGCGCGGCGTCGATCTTGACGGCGTCCTTCTCGGTGACGACGACGTCGCCGGCCGTGATCGGCCAGGGCAGCGTGCGGAAGTCGTGGTGGTCCGGCAGGGCCAGCTCGGCGACATCGAGGCCGTGCTCGCGCAGCATGGCGAAAAAGCGCCCCGGCCGCGCCAGTCCGGCGGCAGCGACGACGCGCTTGCCGCGCAGCGCCTCGAGTGCGGCGAGGGTTGGGGCCGCGCCCTGCCACCAGGCCTCGAGGGCGACGATGCCGGTCAGCGAACGATCGCCGACGAAGCCCGGCAGCGGCGTCGTCGGCGCGGCTGCGTTGTAGAGGACGAGGCGGCCGGGTTCAGCGGCGAGCGGCAGCGGCTCACGCAGGGGGCCCGCGGGCAGCAGGCGCGCATTGCCGATGCCGCGCTCGTCGAAGACCAGCACCTCGAGGTCGCGGCCGAGGCCGAGATGCTGCAGCCCGTCGTCGCTGACGACGATGTCGACCGACGGATGGGCCTGAAGCAGGGCGTGTCCGGCGGCGACCCGATCGCGGCCGACGAACACCGGAACGCCGGTGCGCCGTGCGAGTACGAGGGGTTCGTCGCCGACGGTACGGACGTCGTTGGTCGCGCCGACTTCGCGCACCGCGTCGTCGTCGCGACCGTAGCCGCGCGAGACGATGCCCGGCGTGCGTCCATGGCGTCGCAGCAGCTCGACGATGGCGATCGTTGCCGGCGTCTTGCCGGCGCCGCCGACCAGGAGGTTGCCGACGACGACGACCTGCACCGGCAGATGGTGGGTCGGGAGCCATCCGTGGCGATGCAACAGACGCCGTGCCGCAATCAGCACTGCGAAGATCCACGAGAGCGGCAGCAACGCGTTGCTGGCCCAGTCGCGGCCGGCCCAGATTCGCTCGAAGCGGGCGCCGAGCCGGCTGCGGAGGTCAGCCGGCGGCAGCGCCATCGCCACTAAGGCTTGGCGCCGCCGGCCGACGACTGCGTGGCGAAGGTCAGCTTCGCGATGCCGGCGCGCCGTGCCGCGTCCATCACGTTGATGACGCTCTGGTGCGCCGCCGTCGCATCCGCCGAGACGATCAGGATCATCTCGCTCGAGCCGCCGACGGCGACGGTGAGCTCGGCGGCCAGGACATCGACGCTGCGTCCGTCGACGAGCTTTCGGTTGACCGCATAACGTCCGTCGGCGGAGACAGAGACGATGATTTCGTGCGGCCGATCGCGCGCCTGATCGGCGTCGGCTACCGGCAGGGCGACCTGCAGCTCGGTGAACTTCGAATAGGTCGTCGACAGCATCAGGAAGATGAGGATGACGAGCAGCACGTCGATGAACGGGATCAGATTGATCTCGGGCTCTTCGGGATGCGGCCGACTGAAGTTCACGACGTGACGGCGATCGCCATTGCTAGCCGGGGCGAGGCATCGCGAAGCGCATCAGGTGCGGCACGAGGCGATTCGCAGCCTGCTCCATGTCGAGCGTGTAGGCATCGACGACGCCGCGGAAATAGCGATAGAACATGAGCGTCGGGATGGCGATCATCAAACCGAAGGCGGTGTTGTAGAGCGCCACCGAAATGCCGTGCGCGAGCAGCGCCGGGTTGTTGCCGCCGGTCGGCGCCTGCGAGCCGAAGATCTCGATCATGCCGATGACCGTTCCCATCAGACCGAGCAAGGGTGCGGCCGAGGCGATGGTGCCGATGGCGCTGATGTAGCGCTCGAGCCGGTGCACGGCCGCGCGGCCGGCCTGCTCGAATGCGTTGCGCAAGGCGATCTCGGTGATGCGCGGCTCAGCGATAACGGCGCGCAGGCCTGCCGCGAGCACCGTACCGAGCACCGAGTTCTCGGCCAGCTTGTTGACGACGTCGGAAGCGGGCAGGTGGGCACGCGTCACGGAGACCACTTCGTCGATGAGTCGAGGCGGAGCGACGCGCACGCTACGCAAGCTCGTCAGACGCTCGATGATCAACGCCAGGGCCGCGATCGAACAGATCAGCAACGGCCAGATCGGCCATCCGGCCGCTTGTATTATCGAAAGCAATAGGACCCTTTCCAACGGCCGCACCGGCGGCCGGCATGAATGCGCTGCGCGCGGATTATGGCGTGGCGCCGGGAGCAGTCGCCGCCTCGATGTTTCGTCATGCAAATCAAGCGGCCAGGGCGGACGGCCAGCGCCGGTCGTCGTCCACCGAAGCCGTGGACAACTTTGTGGACAACCCCTGTCGCGCGGCCCGTGGCGTCAGCATCGGCGTGGCCAGGAATGGATTGCTGAACTTTTGAGCAGAATAAAGTTGTTTGTTTTCAGGTACTTGCATCGATGGTGTGCGGCGTTGCGGGCCGTCTCGCCGCGCCAGCCCAATATCGGCGCGGCTGTGGAGTTGTCGGCCCGCGCCGGCCATGGGTTTGCCGATGAATGAGTTCGCCAGCGCCGCGCCGGGGCGGTCCGTATGGAACGTCTCGAGTCTCATCTCGGCCGTCGCCGGATGGGTCGAGTCGGGCTTTCCCGCGTGCACCGTGCGCGGCGAGATCTCGGGCTTCTCGCGCGCCGCCAGCGGCCATTGCTATTTCAGTCTGAAGGATCCGCAAGGCGGCGCTGCCTTGCGCTGCGCGATGTTCCGGCGCGCCGCATAGCTATCGGTGTTCCTGTCACGCGAAGGCGACGCCGT
>JANXWR010000555.1 GCA_025351025.1 Burkholderiales bacterium
CGAAGCCGATGCTGTGGCCGCGCAGCCGCGTCAGTGAGCGGTCGTCGAGCGTGGTGGTCTCCTCGCCGCACACCGCCAGCGTGCCGGCGGTGGGCCGGTCGAGCAGGCCGACGATGTTCAGCAACGTGCTCTTGCCCGAACCCGATGGCCCCATCACCGCGCAGAACTCGCCCTTGTGCAGCGTGAGGTCGATGCCGTGCAACACCTCGGTCTCGATCGGCGTGCCCGCGTTGTACGCCTTGCGCACGCCGCGCAGCTGCACGACGACCGGGCCGACGCCTGACGCGCCGAGGGCCGCTGCCGGCGCAGGGTCAGCCACGGATTGCCACGACCGGGTCCAGGCGCGCCGCGCGCAATGCCGGCGCGAAGGCCGCGGCCAGGCCGGTCAGCGTGGCCAGCAGCAGCGCGGCGATGAACAGGTTGGGGTCCAGCACCAGCGGGAAGAGCGGCGTGCCGTCCGCATTGCGGGCCCAGCGCTGCCACAGCAGCAGCGCCAGCGAGCCGATGGCGCTGCCGGCCACCGACCCGCCGAGGCCGAGCAGCCCGCCCTGCAGAAGGAACACGCGCAGGATCTGCCCTTGTGAAATGCCCATCGCGCGCAGGATGCCGATCTCGCGCGACTTCTGGACCACCACCACGACCAGCACGCTGGCGATGCCGAAGGCCACCGAAAGGCCGACGAAGAACCGGATCGCGGTGTTGGCCGTCGTCTGCGCGCTGACGGCGGCGAAGAACTGCGCGCTGGTCTTGATCCAGCTGTCGGCCTCGACGCCGGTGGCCGCGGTGATGCGCTGCGCAATCACTTCCGCGCCATAGACGTCGCGCACCGTCACCTCGAGGCTGGTCACGCCGCCGGGCAGGCCGAGCAGGCTTTGCGCGGTGCGCAGTGCGACGAAGGTGTTTCGTTGGTTGGCGCCCTTGTTGCCGAGGTCGAAAATGCCGGCGATCGCGAGCGTGCTGGCAGCTCCGTTGGCCGCGCTGTTGCCGGTCGTCACGCGCAGCTTGTCGCCGACATCGACGCCGAGATCGTTGGCCAGTTCGGTGCCGATCAGGATGTCGGTGCCCGTCAGGCGTGCGTTGCCGCGCACGATCTTGTCGTTGAGGTCGACGATTCGGTAGTACAGCTCCGGCTCGATCCCCGAGAGCGAGATCGCGCGGTTCGCGTTGCCGCGCACGACCAGGGCCGACCCGCCGGCCACGGGCGACACCACCACCACGTCGGGTATCGCCCGAATCTGCGTCGCCACGGCCTGCCATTGGTCGATCGACTTCAGGCGCTGCAGCGGCGGCTGCACGATCGCGCCTTCGACCTCGCGCGGGGCCGCGTCCGCGCCCAGGCGCAGCGGGCGCGTCACCTCCTTCGGCGGCAGCAACTGGATGTGCGCCTGCGCCGAGAGCACGCGGCGAATGAAGTTCGACTGCAGCCCGGCCAGCAGCGCCGACATGAACACGATCACGCCGACACCGATCGCGACGCCGGCAACGATGAACAGCGTTTGCAGCCGGCCCTCGCGCAGGAAGCGGATCGCGACGATCCACTCGAAGGGGAGCCAGGGCGTGAACATCGCGGGCGCGCGTGGGCGCTCAAGAGGGGGCCGACGCCGCGGCGCGGACCCGCGCTCCTGCCGCGATCGCCGCCGCCGCGGCGATCAAAGCGTCGCCCTCACGCAACCCCTCGAGCACCTCGGCGACACCCCCGCTGCGCAGGCCGAGGCGGACCGCGCGACGCACGGCGCGCCCGTCCTCCAGGCGCAGCACCCATGGCGCCGCGCCCTCCGCGTCATGCACGGCGCGGACCGGCACCAGCAGGGCGTTCGGCCGCCGCGCCACCTCGATGTCCACCGACACCGTCATGTCCTGCCTGAGCACCGGAGGAGGCGAGGGCACGTCGAGCTTGACCTCCACCGCGCCGGTCTGCGCGTTCACGCCCGGGTTGATGTACACGAGCTGCGCCGGAAATCGCTGCTGCGGATACGCATCCGCGGAAACCAAAGCCTGCTGGCCGGGCGCCAGCAGGCGCAGGTTCTTCTCGTCGATCTGGACGACGACCTGCGTACGGCCCATCGGCGACAGGGTCATCAGCACCTTACCCGGCTGCACCACGTCGCCGACCTCGACGTTGCGGCCGATCAGTGTGCCGTCCAGCGGCGCGCTGATCACCGCGTAGCGCCCACGGGCGCGAGCTATTTCTGCACTCGCCTGGGCCTCGGCCACGCCGGCAACGGCCAGCGCGTGGTCGCTGCCCGCGGGGCGCGCGGTTTCGAGCTGCTTCTGCGTCGATCGCACCTGCGCATCCGCCAGCTCGACGGTCTTGCGCAACTCATCCAGCGCCGCCCCGCCGATGAAGCCCTGCTGAAACAAATCCTGGTTGCGCCGCAGCGCCGATCGGGCGTTGTCGAGGTTGGCCTGCGCCTGGCGCAGCGCCTGCTCGGCTACAGGGGCCTGGACTTCACGCAATTGCCGCAGCCGTGCCTGTGCCTGTGTCACCGCCACCTCGGCCTGGCGCCCGGCCGCGCGCAACTCGGCCGACTCGAGCTCGACGAGCGCATCGCCGGTCCGCACGCTCTGACCTTCGGCCACCGGCACGCGCGCGACGGTGCCGGTGATCTGCGCGCCGATGTCGACGCGGTGCGGCGTCTCGACATGGCCGCTGGCTACCACCGCCTGCACGAAGTCGCGCCGGACAACCGTTTCCGCAACCATCTGCGGGCCGCGCCACCAGCGCACGCCCAGCGCGGCGAGCACCACTGCGGCGAGCAGCGCGGCCAAGAGCTTCCAGCGGTGTTTGAGGATCAGTGAGGAGCCGGTCATTTCAGTTTTATGCGGCTCAGCAGGTCTGTCGGACGGAGCGATGCGGGTCTTTTCCTACATGTGAGGCCCTTGCATGCCGGCTCCACCTGGAGTGTCGCGCACCGCATTCGGTTATGCGCGCGAGGCGTTCGCCGCGGTTTGCGAATTCGCAAACGTCGGGTGAGTGCGAGCGACGATGGTGTCGGACATGGACGAGCCTCAAGCCACGCTCTTGTGCGCCGACGACCTGGCTCGTCATTGCGGCTATGCCGCGAGCGCCCCACGCGAACAGCGATTCCCGCCGCTGGAAGGGGGCCGGGCGTGCGATGTCGCGGTCGTGGGCGGCGGCTTGGCGGGGTTGTCGGCCGCGATCGAGCTGGCGGACCGGGGCTTCGCAGTGACGCTGCTGGAAGCGCGCGATGTCGGCAGCGGTGCGAGCGGTCGCAACGGAGGCCAGGCCTTACCCGGTCTGGCCTGCGAGCCCCACGTGATTGAGGCGCAACTTGGCTTGGAGGCCGCGCGCATCGTCTGGGACGCGGGCATTGAAGCGCTGGACCTGATCCATCGGCGCTGCGAGCGTTTCGCGATCGACTGCGAGTGGCGCAGCGGCTACCTCCTGACGGCGGTGAGCACGCGCATGGCGCGGCGGCTGCGCGCGACGGCCGACGATTTTCAGCGCTTCGGCCACGCGTCGAGGTTCATCGAGGCCGACGAGATTGGCAACTGGATTGCGAGCCCACGCTTTGTCGCCGCGCTATATGACGCCCGAGCGGGCCACCTGCACCCGCTGAAATACACGTTCGGGCTGGCACGGGCCGCCGCCTCCCTGGGGGTGACGATCCACGAGCGGACTCCCGTCGTGCGACTGGTCGGAGGACCTCGGTCGCGGTTGGAAACCCCAGGCGGCTGGCTCAGCGCCGGGCGGGTGCTGCTGGCCGGCAACGCCTACCTGCAGGGCATCGCGCCGCAGCTGGAGCGCCGGATCATGCCGGTGGCCACCTACATGGCCGCCATGGAACCCTTGCCGGAGGCGTTGGCGGCTTCGCTGGTGCCTTCGGGCGCTGCCGTCTGCGACAACAACTTCGTGCTCGACTACTTCCGGGTCTCGGCGGATCGGCGGCTACTGTTCGGCGGCGGGGAAAGTGCGGGCACCACTATGCCGCGCGGAGTGGCTGCGATGCTCCGCCGACGCATCACGCAGGTCTTCCCGCAGCTGGAGGGCACGAGGATCGAGTCCGTGTGGGGTGGCTACGTCGATGTCACCCGGAACCGGGCGCCGGACTTCGGCCGCCTCGCAGCGCGAGGCGATGGCGCCAACGTCTACTACCTGCAAGGCTTCTCGGGGCACGGCCTGGCATTGACGGGCCTGGCGGGACGCATCGTCGCGGAGGCGATGGCGGGCGACGCGAGGCGCTTCGACACCTTCGCGCGGCTGCAGCACCGGCCGTTTCCCGGCGGCGCGCGCTTACGCGGCGCGGCGCTGCAGCTCGGCCTGGCCTGGTATCGGCTCCGCGACGCGTTGGCGTCTTGACGGCGATCTACGACACGCGGAAGTTCTTAAATTGCCACGGGTCGTCGGGGTCGATGTCCTCATCGAACAGCCAGTTGCGGCCCTCCAGCGGCGTCCAGTCGCTGTAGGCGCCGACCACGTCGCCGAGATAGGGGCCGCACAGGGCCAGCATCTCGACGAACGGCAGATCGTCCGGCTCGACCACGTCGCGCGCCGGGTTCTTCATCGCCCAGATCACGCCGGCCATCACTGCCGCCGTCACCTGCAGACTGGTGGCGCTGTTGTGCGGGCACAGGGCGCGCGCCTGGTCGATAGACAGCTGCGAGCCATACCAGTAGGCCCCCCGCGCGTGCCCCATCAGCAGCACGCCGAGCTCGTCGATGCCCGAGACGATGTCGTCCTTGAGGACGCGCTGGCCCTTCTGCAGCCGCCAGTTCAAAGCGGCCAGCTCGTGCAGCGACAGCACGGCATCGTCGCAGGGGTGATAGGCGTAGTGCACGGTCGGTCGGTAGATCGGCTTCGCCGGATCGCCCAGCGTCAGGTGGTCGGCGATCGAGATCGACTCGGCATGCGTGATCAGGAAGCCGTGAAGCGGGCCGGCCCGCGGCGTCCAGGTGCGCACCCGGGTGCTCGCGCCTGGGCGGCGGAGGTAGATCGAGGCGCGGCTGCCCGCCGCGTGCCGCATCCCGTCCGGCGGAAAGTCGCGCTCGTGCGTACCCCAACCGAGCTCGGCCGGCTGGCAACCCTCATCGACGAAGCCTTCCACCGACCAGGTGTTGACGAACTCGCCCGGCTGCTTGCGCTCGTCGCCGACCTGCGTGTCGCGCTCGGCGATGTGGATGCACCGCAGGTCCAGTTGCCGGGCCAGCTCGGCCCAGCCCTCGCGCGTGGTGGGTCGGCCGCAGGCGACGCCGGTATCCCTGGCGATGTCGAGCAGAGCCTGCTTGAGGAAATAGGACACCAGGCCGGGATTGGCGCCGTGGGTGAGCACGGCCGTGGGGCCGTCGCGAGCGGCGCCACGCAGGGCCAGCGCGGCTTCGCGCAAGGCGTAGTTGGTGCGCTGCGCAAGCGGCAATGCCGGGTCGATGTAGCCGCCTTCCCACGGCTCGATGCAGGTGTCGAGATACAGGGCGCCTTGCCGGCGGCTCAGTTCGATGAGCGCGACGCTGCTCACGTTGACCGACAGGTTCAGCACGAAATCGCCGTGACCGATGCGCGGTTCGAGCTCGCGGCGGATGTTGTGTGCGTCGAGGGCGATGCATTCGCACGCGACGCCGTGGGCCTCCGCTACGGCTGCGCCTTCGGTGTCGGCGGAGAGGATCAACAGTTGCTCGGGCCGCATGTCGATGTGGCGCAGCAGCAGCGGCAGCACGCCTTGGCCGATGCAGCCGAATCCCACCATCACGAGACGGCCGCCGAAGCGATGCATCTTGCCCAATATGTTCACCGTATGCCTCGTCGCGAAGGGTGCATTGTTCGTTTCGCCCGGGTGGCGTGATTGAGCTCAATCAAGGTCGTACGCAGCGACATGCGTGAAAGTGCACGAAGCCAGACGCGCACCGGCATCAGCAGGAGTTGGATCCTTCGCCGAACCCCGCTACGGCAGACAGCAGGTCCGCCCCATGCGGCGCGTAGGCCAGATGAGTATGGGCTTCGGTCATTGGCGCTCCTTCAATTTCGCAAGGTAGTTCGCCCGGTCGACCAACGTCCGCCCGACGTTGGTCGACGTCGGACACCACTCAAGTCGTCCCCTTCCGAATCTTCAGTAGCCGCTGTTCGATCTCAGCGAGGCCGAATGAAGTCAGGTCGATCTCGAGCGCGAGATGAACGCGCTTATGGACCGCGTCGCTGAGCTGCGCCTTCAGCTCGCCCATGAACGGGTTCGAGGCGCAGAGCCACAGTGTGTTGAATTGCTGCGCAGCAAGGCCCGCATCCAGCCGTTCGGCAAGTTCGTGCGCGAACCGCTGGTGCTCCTTTCGGCGCACGTCGCTGCGCGGCTCGTAGCGGTTGCCGCCGCTGCTGTGGTCGGTGGCTTCGTGGCCGGGACGGTCGTCGGCCAACTCGCTGCCCTTGAGCCGGCTTTCCGGATGCTCCATGTTCGCCAACGGGATGAGCGGAGCAGTCGGTGACTCGCGGCTGAAGATGCGTGCGTGTGAAGCGTTTGCCACGAGAATCCAATGCGGTTTCATGATGGAGTTCCTGAAGGGGAGAGGGGTCTGGCCGGAGCACCGCGACCCTCCATCGATCTTGCGCGCCATCGCGAAATGCTGGTTGCGCAAGCGCAAGGAAAGCGAGGCGCGTCGGCGGCATGGCGGACGTGCAGCGTCGCCCGTCAGATGATCTGCATCAATCGCCCAGGAGCGATGGCTGGCTATCGTTCCGTGCCCATGCCTACGCGACTTGCCCGACGTTTCGCGACGACGACGACGGAGGTGACCCATGCTGATGTTTTCCCTTGAACCCGCTAACCCTTTCGCCCAGGCCCTCGCCAACGCACTGGATGTCACGCTAACGCTGCACGAGGAACGCTTATTCCCTGACGGCGAACGCAAGCTTCGGCCTCTGGTCGACCCGCGCGGCGCCGATGTCTATGTGGTGCATAGCCTGCATGGCGGCCCGATCGACAGTCCCCACGACAAGCTCTGCCAGCTTCTGATGTTCATCGCCACGGTGAAGGACCACGGCGCCGCGCGCGTGACGGCCGTCGTGCCCTACCTCGCCTACGCACGCAAGGATCAGCAGACCAAGCCCCACGATCCCGTCGGCCTGCGCTACGTGGCGCAACTGTTTGACGCGGTCGGCGTGGCGCAGATCATCATCCTGGAAGCGCACAACGTGGCCGCCTTCCAGAATGCGTTTCGCTGCCCGACGGTCCACTTGTCGGCACACCTTGTCTTCGACGAGATGGCGCACGAAATCGCCGGCACCGGACCTCTTGCTGTCGCCTCGCCCGATCCAGGCGGCGTCAAGCGGGCGCTCCTGTGGCGCGAGGGACTGGAAGAACGACTGGGTCGGCCGGTCAGCTTCGCCATGATCGACAAGCGCCGCAGCGCCGGCGTGCTGAGCGGCGGTCAGCTGGTGGCAGGCGAGGTGGAGGGCGCCACCGTGCTGCTGCTCGACGACCTGATCGCCAGCGGGGAGACGCTGCAGCGCGGCGCCGTCGCCTTACGACACGCCGGCGCGAAGGACGTCATCGGCTGCGCGGCCCATGGCCTGTTCGTCGACAATGCGACGGAGCTTCTTGCGAACGACGGCTTGTCGCGACTGGTGGTCACCGACAGCGTGCCGCCATTCCGGCTGCCCGAAGACGGCGCGGTGCGCGGCAAGCTCCATGTCGTCTCGGCGGTGCCCTTGTTTGCCGAAGCGGTGCGTGCCAGCCATGGGTCCTGGCTGCATTGAGCCGCCGAATCGATGACCCTTCATCTGCTGCGCTGCGCCTCCAACGTATCGAGCCCGTCAAGCGCATCGCAGGCGTGCTGCAGGTAGCGCTCGGCCTGAGGTCGCCATTTGTGGGGCGTGCGGACCTCGGCTTCAAGCAGGTGTGCCACGCTGAGGCGCGCTCGCAGCAGCGCGCGGTGCGCGGTGTGGACCCGGAGGAGTGCGGTTGGGGGATGGTCGTCGAGCGCATCGGCGCAGCGCGCCAGGAACTGCGGGCCGACCAACGAATTGCCTGCCATCGCGCATTCCAGGCCGAGGAACGACAACTCGTCGAAGGGATCGAGCTCGCGCAGGCGCACGTCGAACTCGAGCGCGTCGATGACCACCGGCGGCTCGACCAGGCACACATGCTCCGGGCGCAGATCGCCGTGGCCCTCGACGATGCGACGCCCCCGCACCCGTGCTCGCAGCATGTCTTCGTGACTCGCCACCGCACGGTCCGTGCGGTCGAGCAGGCCGTGGATCTGCGGCAGATCGAAGCGCGGCATTACGAGCACAGTGCGGCTCGTGGCGAGTTCGTCGCGCAGGCGTTGCAGGTACGCGTCTTCGCCGATGGCCGCTCGAGGCGCCTGTCGGTAGAAAGGCACCAGCACTTCTAGCAGCGCGTCGACGTCGCGCTGCTGCAGTTCTCCGCGGGCGATCACCCGGTCGAGCATGCGCGCTGCCGGCAGCCGTTGCATCGACACCAGCCAGTCGACGGTGCGGCCGGCAGCGGGCAGATCCTCTTGCGCAACGAGCGTGAAAACGCAGCCGTCCCACTGCAGTGCGAGCAAGCCGAGGTAGACGCGTGGTGCAAGTCGACGGTTCACGAGCAATTCGGCGCGGGCGTTGCGTTCGCGCGCTTGCACGGTCGTGAAGTCAAGGAACGGGGAGCGCACCGGCTTTTTCAGCTTCAGCACGCGCTCGCCGCCCAGCAGGAGCCACGACATGTGCGTCTCGATGCGGCGCACCGGCTCGCCGATGCCGGCGGGCGCTAGCGTCGACTCCAAGTAACGCAACTTCGCCTCGATGGCGGGCGTCTCGCCGACCTTCACGAACCTCAACGTGGCTCCGTCGGGTCCAAGGGCTCACTCCGGCTTGGCAAGACCAAAGGAGGCTCTCCGCTCCGAAGCTCTCGTGCCTCGGGCCCATGCTCATGCTGGATCCGGCTCGCGTCGAGCAGCGCAATCACTTCCTCGTCGTCGACCTGGTGAAAGTCGGCGTAGTACGTGCCGACCCACCTAAAAGGGCCCGGCTGCGACAGGCAGACCACGTCGTCGACCAGCTTCGACAACGCGGAGATTGTGTGGTTCGACGCAACCGGCACGGCCAGCACCACCTTGGCCGGTCGCATGCGGCGCAACGCCTTCAGGGCAGCGCGCATCGTCGTGCCGGTGGCGATGCCGTCGTCGACGACGACGACCGTCTTGCCAGCAACGGCGAGTCGGGCCAGACCGTGCCGGTACGCCTTGGATCGCAGGTCGATCTCGCTGCGATGCGCTCTGACTTCGCGCTTGATGTAGGCATGATCGCCTTCGGTCAACCGCGACGTGCTTTCGTCGATCACCACCGTCGGTGGCTTGCCCTCCGCCATCGCCGCCACGGCAAGTTGCGGATCACCAGGCGCGCCGATCTTGCGCACGATGAGCACATCCAGCGGGGCGCCCAGCGCGAGTGCAACCTCGGCGGCGACCGGCACGCCGCCGCGCGGCAGGCCGAGCACCACTGGGTCGACCATACCGAGGTGAACGACGGCCGTCCCCAGCTGCCGGCCGGCTTCCTCCCGATCCTTAAAGTCACCAATCATGTGCTGTTCCTTCCTGTGCAGTTCCTTTCTGTACTCTTGATTCCCAAGACTCGGCGTTAGAGGGTCACCTTGCGTCAGCTTTCGAAGTGTTCGAGGGTTGCCGAACCAGCGGGTGGGTCGGTATAACGCCCCTGGCGAGCAACCGAAGAGTTGGCAAGGTCAATTGCGGTTTCATGATGTCTCACGATTGGTCCTGTTGCCGCGGGGTTGGTCGGAAGGTTTTGCCGTTCCAGTTGTTTCGCGAAGCCCCTGCAGTGGACTATTTTAGTGCGCCATCAACACCGGCAGCGTCATGGTCTGCAGCACGCTTCGAGACGCACCGCCCAGCATAAACTCACGCGCCTGGTTGTGGCCGTAGCAGCCCATTACCAGCAGGTCAGCACCGACCTCGCTTGCGAAAGACAGCAAGAGTTCGCCGGAGTTACTGGGAACCGGAGGTGGCGAGGCGCGGTGGCAGTGCAGCGCTGACACGATGCCGTGACAACGTAGGTATTGCGCGATGTCGAGTTCGCCTAGATGGTCCTGCGCTGGTGCTTCTCTCACCTCCAGCACGTGAACGCGGCGCGCGCTGTGTAGCCACGGCAGGGCGGCGGTGAGAGCATGCGCAGCCTGCGGCGTCTCATTCCAGCCGATCAACACTTCGTGGCCGGCCGTCTCGAACGTGACGGCGAAAGGCAGGACCAGCGCCGGCTTGCCGGTGCCGATCAGCACCGACTCGACAAACCCCGCCGGCATGCCGCCCGGCAATGCTGCGGCAGGATCATGCTGCCCGAGCACCAGCAGATCGGCATACAAGGCTTGCCGCGAGAAAGCCTCGACCGCGTCAGTGCCGTTACTCTCCAGCCAGCGCATCCGCAGGCCCCCGTCGGCGAGGGCGTTGTCGAACATGGACTTCGTGCGGTTCAGGGCGGCCCAGTCCGTCCGCTGCAGCAGCGCCGCCGGGCTTTCAGAAAGCGCCAGCTTGAACGGCAGTTGCGGCGGCGAGGCGACGAACATGGCGGAAAGGGCGGCCTCGTGGCGCAGCGCAAGGACGCGCGCGAATTTGAGCCGCGACGCGCTCGAGGGCGTGGCGTCGAGATGCACCAGAACCGAGCGGATGGTGTTCACGGACATATCCCGGGGTTGGTATGCATCAGTGCGACATCAGCACCGGGACGGTCATCGATGTGAGTAACCCGCGCGTGGCGCCCCCCAGCACGCGTTCTGTCCAACGGGCGTGGCCGTAGGCGCCCATGACGATCAAGTCGGTGTTCAGGTCGGCAGCCCGAGAGAGCATTGCGTCAGCGATGTCGATGTCGGTCATCTCGACGTGCAAGTTGGCTGATACCCCCTGCCACAGCAGCCATTTGCTCAACGCGTCGAGGCGTGGGCGCAGCGTCTTGTCGCCGTCGACACTGGCCTCGCTCCAGCTGACGATCTGAATTTGGTCGGCCAGCCGAAGTAGAGGCAGCGCATCAGACACCGCACGCGCGGCTTCGCGGCTGTCGTCCCACGCAACCATGGCGTTCCTGCCGACAGTTTTGAAGTTGCCCGCGTAGGGGAGAATCAGCGTCGGTCGCGCGCTATAGAGAACAACCTGCTCCACGAAAGCCTGCGCCACACGGTGACCCGGGGCGGTCGGGTCGGCCTGGCTCAGCACGGTGAGGTCGCTGCAATGAGCGTGACGGACGAGCGAGGGAGCCTTGTCGGATTCGTCGACCACCGCTTCGAAGGACTTGACGCCCGCAGCGCGGCACGCGTCCCGAAAGCGTCGGGTGGCTTGCTCGGCGTGATTGCGAAGAGAGTCCCACGCGATTGCGGATAGCTCGGCGAGCGCGACGGCTGCCTCGGAGTACAGAGGCAATGCGACGATGCCTGTCGGCGCGACGCCGACGAGGTGGCAGTCCAAGTTCTGGGCCAGCCGCATCGCGACTTGGATTCGCCCGGCGCATAGTGGATCGCGGTCGAGAAAGACGAGAAGGGCGCGGTACGTCATCGTGCGCTCCAACGGTTGCGGCGACCCATTGTTTGTGCAACAGGCGCGATGCGGATTGATCTTTCGCAAGCTCGAAACGAGCGGGAACGTGCGCGAGCGGCATGCGTTCCTCGACCTTGCAGCCGCATGCTGCGGGCCGGGCCAAGAGTTCTCTCCGGCATCGCTCGCGCCCGGCTTCGTCATCAGCCGCGGCGGCTACATCCTGACCAACGCACATGTCGTCGCGATGCCGCGTTCAGGCGTTCAGCACGCATTTCTCATACAGGCCGGGAAGGCAACGCTGAGGGTCGTATCTTGCCTTTAGAACCTCATAGTGCGGCATGCCGTAAGCGCTCGCGAACTCTTCGCGCGTAAAAGAACTGTGCGAGTAGAGAGACTTGATTCCGCCGAGGCGCGTCACCTCGCGCTCAATCAGCCGATTGAAGTGGTCCGGCGCGTTGGCGACGCTGCTTTGCACCACGTCCCAGAAGCCGAAGTTGATGTACAGAGTCTGCGAAGCAATTGGGTATAAGGGGAAGGCCTCGGATCCGGGCTGACGCATCGGGCAGATCCAGATCGGCAGGATGCCGATGATCCGCATGAGAAAGTCCAGAAAGTCCTGCGCCCGTGGCAAAGGGATGTCGACATCCTGAATCACAGATTCGGGATGTTGGCCGCGCAGCCGCGCCCAAGAGCGCGTCACACCCCAGCGGGCATTCCAGCGCATCACGCGGGTGTAAGTGCGCGAATTGAGGCGTGAACGGCCGAGCAGGCGGCGTACCCACGAGTGCTCTGCGCCGACATTCCTCGAGCACCAGAACCAGTCCGTGTCCCAGCGCCAGAGGTAGTCCCTCACACTCAGGTAGTCCACCTCTTTGTCGCGCAGCGATCGGTAATAGATTTTCTCGAATCCGTAGTCGCTGAGCCGGGGCGCCTGGTCGACGAAAGTAGCGGCGTTGATGACCAGAGTTTCGGCGTCGAAGACAACGCCGTCGAGAAAGTCGGCCGTGCTATCGCAGCAGCGTCGCTCCAAGTCGTCGAAGAACTGGCCGGGGACGCTGTGCCGAACATGGTCCACTTGCACGAAAGGCTCCACCGGCCGGGTGCGTAGCCGCAGGCGGAGGGCATAACCCAAGGTGCCGTACGAATTGGGGAAGCCGTAGAAAAGGTCTCGGTGTTCGTTGTCCGGAGTGCACACCACGATCTCGCCGGTCGCCAGCAGCACCTCCAGCTCGAGCATCGTGTCATGCACCAGCCCATCGCGGAACGATGTCGCTTCGATGCCGACGCCCGCCGCCGCGCCGCCGACGGTGATGGTCTTGAGCTGCGGCACGACGGCCGGCATCACGCGGTGCGGCAGGATGGCGTCGACGAGCTCTTCATAGGTTGTGCTGCCTTCGACGTCCACCCATCCCTGCGTCGGGTTCACTTCGACGACGTGATGGAACTCACTCAGGTCGAGGCGCCGCTTGGGCGCTTTGCCGCGGTCTCGGAACAAGTTCGACGTTTTTTTTGCCAGCCCCAGCGGCACATGGCCACCGTCCTCGCGCAGTGACGCAAGCAGACGGGCGCAGCGTTCGGCATGTGCCGCCGACTCAGCGCTCATACAGTTGCTCGCGGGTCATCGGATAGCTGGTGGCTGTGACGTTGCCCTTGCTGAAGACGACCTGGAACAGGTGTGTGTAGCCGGCCGGTGCGCGGAACATCTCTGCGCAGCCGACCAGATAGCAGCGCCAGATGCGCCGCAGCCGCTCGTCGAAGCGTGCCGGGTCCAGCGCATGGATCTCGTCCCATCGGCGTTCGAAGCGTTCGGCCCAGGCGTCGAGGGTGGGCGCGTAGTGGCGCCGTAGGTTCTCGACGTCGAGCACCTCGAGCCCGCAATGTTCCATCTCGACGATCACATCGGCCAGGCTTGGGATCCAGCCGCCGGGAAAGACATGCTTGCGGATGAACAACTCGGTGTCGTAACGACCGACATGGCCGATGAAGTGTAGGAGTCCCAGGCCGCCAGGCTTCAGAAAATCGGCATGAGCCCTGATCACTTCGGCCAGCTGGTCACGCCCTGCGTGTTCCAGCACACCGATCGACACCACCTTGTCGTAGGGGCCATCGACGTCGCGAAAATCTCCTTCGCGCACGGCGAGCTGGTCCTGCAGCCCGCGCCGCGTGATTTCGGCACGTAGCCATTCCACCTGCTCGGTCGTGGTGTTGATGCCGGTGCCCACCGCACCGGTCGTCTCCAGCGCTCGAAACATGAAGCCGCCGAAGCCGCAGCCGATGTCGACGAAACGTTCGCCCTTGGCGAGGTGAAGCTTGCGGCATATGAGGTCGATCTTGTTGCGCTGCGCCTCCTCCAGCGTCGGTGTGCCCTCTGGCCAGTAGCCGCAGGTGTACATCATCAGCGGGTCGTCCAGCCACATTCGGTAGAACGCTGAACCCAGGCCGTAGTGAGCCCGTGCGTTGATCTTCGCCTGGGCTGGGGAACAGTTCGAATGCCGCCACTCGTGCAACTGGTTCTCGACTGCATTCAAGGGCCGGAACTGCAAGTCGAAGCCCGCGGTCATCGCTGCCGCGAACGCGGCTCCGGGGTCGCCCCGCACGTCGACGCTTTGATCGAAATACGACTCGAGCAATCCGATGTGGCCGCGCGTGAATGTTGCCAGCAGCGCCGCATCCGTGTGGAACACGATCGTGAACATGGCTGCGCCGTTGCCGCTTTCGCATCGGCTGCCGTCTGGCAACTCGACCGCGAACGCCATCCCGGCACGCCGGCTCAACGAGTCGACAAGCGTCTGTACCCAACGGTGTGCACCGGCCTGCCACCAAGGCTCCTGTGAAGTTAACCCTGGTCGAGAAGTGTCTAGTTCAGCCATCTTGATCAGGTGTCGCGGCTGACATAAAGGTCGCCCCTTGACAACGGAACCATCCACTCGCCCTGGTTAGGCTTTGACACGAGGATCTGATAGATGCCCGTGCTGCCAGCCTCGAAGTCGAGCGCGCAGGCCGCCATATACATCCGCCAGACCCGATAGGTACGTTCGTCGACCTCGCGCAGCGCCGCTGCGCGGTTAGCCTCCAGCCGCCGCACCCAATGCCGCAGCGTCAGCGCATAGTGCGGCCGCAGTCCCTCGACATCGAGAATCTCGAAGCCGGCCCTTTCCATGCCGAGCTGGATGTTGCTGATGCAATCCAATTCACCGTCCGGGAAGACGTAGCGATTGATGAACTCGGTCGTCATCGTCTTGTTCCAGCCCTCCTCATCGTGGGTGATCCCATGGTTCAGGAACAGTCCGCCGGGACGCAGAACGCGCCGGACGGTCGCCAGATAGATCGGCAGGTTGGCCAGGCCGACATGCTCGAACATGCCGACGCTCGACACCTTGTCGTAGACGTCTTGACTCGCTAGATCCCGGTAGTCGCAAAGTTCCGCCGTCACCAGATCCTGCAAGCCTTCGACCCGGATGCGCTGCTGTGTGTACTCGAACTGCGCACGGCTCAGCGTGATGCCATGAGCGTGCACACCGTGATGCCTGGCAGCCCAGCACACCAGCGCGCCCCAGCCGCAGCCGATGTCGAGCAGCTGTTCGCCGGGCTGCAGCCGAAGCTTGCGGCAGATGTGCTCCAGCTTGTTACGCTGCGCCTCATCCAGCGATTCGTCGGGACTCGTGAAATAGGCGCAGGAGTAAACGCGCTCGTCGTCGAGCCACAGGCGATAGAACTCGTTGGAGACGTCGTAGTGGAACGAGATCGCCGCTCGGTTCTCCATTCTTGAATGGGCCTTGACGGCACGACCATGCGGCACCCGGTCGCTCCCCGGAGCGGGCCGAGCATTGGAGGAACCGCGCAGCCGCAGGGCGCCGAGCAGCGCGCCTAACCGGTCGCGAAAGGACAGGCGGATCCGGCGCAGCTGGTCTTTCAGACCGAGCGCTGCGAAGAAATCCCCCTCGACGTCGAGATCGCCCCGAAAGTAGGCGTCCGCGAGACGAAGCGGATCACGTCCCAGGACCATAGAACGAACCACGCTCGGGTTGTGGCAAACCAGAGTGAACCGCGGTTCCGACCCGAACGCGGCCGCCTTGCCGAGTCGCAAGGTGGTGCCGTCCCACAAACGCATAGCGAGGCTCCCGTCGAAGCTGCGGAACAATCGCCTCAGCAGGCGCGATGCTTGGTCGACGCCTCGATGCGCTTCATCCGGGGCCCCGCACGGCGCGACAGCGTCGGCTGCGTGGCCGATCGCGCCGCTGCCGCGCATCACTGCATCCATCGACGGCGCCAGATCCATCGGTGAGAGTTGATCCTTCATGGCAGCTTGATTGCGCTGAATTGCGTCCAGAGACGGGCGAGCTCGCGCACGTCGTGCCTGGAGCGGCCGCAAAGAAATCCCCTCGTAAACCCCGCACTTTGCGCCAGCTCAAGATGGGACTTTCCGATCTGGCGCAGCAGTCCCTCGGCAACGGCCGCGTCGTTCAGCCAACCGAGGGCGTCCTGCAGTGCGGTCAGGGCGTTGATGTAGCGCTCCACGCGTCTGGTGGGATGCCGCCCCTGGAAGAACTCCATGGCATAACGGGCCTTCTTGGCCGCAATGCGCATACGATGAAGTTCCTCGGGCGATCCATCCTTTAGCCCCTTGGCGCTTTCGAGCAGCTTCTGGTGGCGCTGGACGAGGATCTTCGCCGCACGCTTGTCGAGAGGCGCCGCAAGCGCCTCGCGCCTCGACTCGTTGAGCGATTCGTGCCAGCGCGAGCTCTGCAGCCATGCCACGATGCCGAGCATCAACCGCGAATAGCGCACCGATCCCACAGACGTCTGCGCCTGCCGCCGTTTCACCCTTGCAATCGTCGATGCCACCTCCTTCAAGGGCGACAATTCCGCTTCTTTCGAGCAGGATTGGGCCACCTTGACCAGCGTGTTGTCAGCCAGCACGTCGGCGTCACGCGCGGCGCCGAGGGCACCGGTCAGCCAGTCGAGCTCGCCCTGCAACGCCTCGGGAAAGGGCACCCATTTGTCGAACAGCCGCAGCGCCGAGTGCAGCCGGCGCATGCCGATACGCATCTGGTGCGCGCTCTCCGGGTCGTTGCTCCCCATGATGCCCGGTTCGTTGGCTTGCATCTGCGTCACGCAATTGCCCACGATGGCCCGAAATCCCTGCTCGACAGTTATGTCCGAAGCAAGCTCGAGGGAGCTGGCTGTCACCGCCGACATCGGTTGCGGTGCGCACAGGGCATAGCCGCGTGCTGACTTGCTGAGGTTGCCCACGCGCAGAGCCACCTTGGCTTGCAGCTGAAGCCCAAAGTCGAACAGCGCGGCCGGGTCACCTGCTTTGAGCTCGAGCTCGACCTCGCTGATCGGCTCGCGCAAATCGCCCTGGCGCAATTCGCCTTGGTCGAGTGCCAGCTCGACTAAGGCACCGTGCGGCAAGCGCAACGGCCAGACCGTGCGGCGGAACACGCTGTCGAAGATCGGCGCCAAGCCCTTCGCCAGCGCCGGCTTGGTGAGTACCTTATGCCATTTGGAACCTGCTCCAACGAGCACAGCCAATGCCGCCAGGTCGGGCTGCGGACCGTCGACTCGCGCTTCCCATTCGTGTCGTTGATACAGCCCCGCCGATGACTGTCCGCCGGCCTTGAGCGTCTCGACCCACACGGCGCCCGCGCGCCGCACGCGCAACTCCATGCTCTGTGCCTTAAGGTGAAACTCTCGCGTGTCGAAGTAAGTACTGCAGAGCTTGTCAGAATGAGGCGTCTCTGTCGTGAATTGCCGCAGCAGTGCGAGACGGCGGAATGCCGCCACATCGGTGGGCGCCAGCAACAGTTTGAGTTCGATTTCCATCGTGATCATCTACAGCGCAAAGACATTTGCGCCCTACAAGCTTTTATGATGTCCACGCAGCTTGGTGCTCGACAGTTTTAGCTAAGTACAACTCGTTGAGGGTGCCCCGTACTTCTGGCGCGTTGCGATCGCCGCTGGCGCCATGTTCGGCGACGATGTCGAGTTCGGCAGGGGCGACCATGGCGGCCGGTCGATAGCCTTCGAATCGACGATCACCATGTAGCGGCCCGGCCAGGCGATGGTCTGACGGTCGCGCTTGAGCACCCATTGCAATTTGCCGCTGGCCTGCGTCTGTTCGTAGTCGGCATCGAGAATTCCATGCCCGTCGAGAAAGACATTCAGCGTGGCCGGGATCCGGATACAGCCCTCCGATGCAACGCGCCCGAGCTGAGGTTCGAGCACTCGGGGATCGGTAGCATGCATCTGCAGGCGCATCTTGCTCGCGCCACCGGCTCCCCAGCCCCGCTCGGCCACCTGCCAGCCGAAATCGAATACGCGCATGCCCCGCAGGCCATAGCCGCGGATGTGGTTCTTGTTGAAGGTGCCCTGGGCGCGAAAGTCGGGATTGTCGATCGTGTGAGCGAAGACACCGAGTGGCGTCAAGAAGTGTTCGAAGGTGCCGGTCTTGCCGGTGGACACTGCCGTAGCTCCCACCCAGTACCAGCCGCCGGCTTGCGTTCGCAGCACGATGAACGCGGCTTGTACCTGCGGGCTGCGATCCACGAGTAGGAATGCCTGTGCAGCGGGATCCGGCAAGTTGGCTTCGGTCAGGGTCTTGCGGAGGAGCATGACGTACTGCTGCTGAGCGGCCCGCGGGACATCCAGCCGGTGGTCGACTTCGCGCGCGAACCGCCCGCTCCATTCGACCAAGGCTTCGTCGCCCGGGTCGACTGGGTTCGCGTGGGCTAACCCGCAGAAAAGCACCAGACCTGAGACCCACGGCTGCAGCCGCCTTGCGCTGGGCAATGCCAATAGTCGCATCACGGGGGCGCTCCGGCCCTCACGGCCCCTATGTCTGCGACAGCAACAATTGTTGATATGCGCCCAAGCCCGATGCCTGCGAGAGTGCGACGCGATCGAACCAGGCTGCGGATGACGGTGGCCATCATTGACGCTTTCTTGCAGATGCGTGTCATAAGCGTTCAGCGTCAGACAGTCGCTCCGTGGCGCTCGGGAACAGTTAGTCGCCCGGTTCTGCGACCTGGATCTCGTTTGCCAAGAATGTTGTCTAGCGCACGTTCAAGCTTGCCAACCGCGCGGTGAATGGCCTGATGGGTCGTGTCCGCACGATCCCTCACCGCCACTCTATGGAGCCCGACCAGTCGCGCTTCCAGAGTGCAGTGGATCTCGTCGCAACTGTCCTTGGTCGGACCTTCCGCATCGGACAGGTGGGCTTCGACGCAAGTGATCCGATCGCCGTGGTGACCGAGCGCC